>JBKPPX010000194.1:0-8163 GCA_046733815.1 Thermoproteota archaeon
AAGTGATTTTTAAGTCGATTTAAAGTATACTTCTTTCTTTATTGCTTTTAACTGATTATGTCGATATATGTTTTCGTAATATACTAGTTAACTATTTACTAGATACTGGCTTTTGAATAAAGCCATTTACCTTAGTAGACAGCTGTCTTCTAAAGAATCGCAAGCAACGCATTTAGTGCAGATAAGAACATGGAAAAAGAGTGTTGTTCTACAGTTACTGCCAATTATCTGCATATAATATCACGACATGGTCCTAGATAAAGCGTCAAGATTGTTGATTATGAAGAGAGATAATTCCAATCATTTCTGTAAAAAATTCTGTCAAGAAGCTTACCGAGCATGTTGCTATATTATTTCACAATCCAGCAGGAGAATTTTAGATTTCCTACTTTTGTCAGAACCATCTTTTGAAATCAAGTCGGCCTTTCTCTTTGTATTTAGTGTAATCCAGTCATTTATGATGCAAGAAGGGTTATTGTGCTGTTATTATTATAATATTATAAATTAAAGTTATCATACTGAAAAACCAGAATAGCCCTTTTAATATACTTAATTTTGTTATTCTTCTGGTTCTTCTATATTTTTATCATTGGCATTACTTATCTTTTCAGTTCTAACTTGTTCATCAACTTGCTGCGTTTTGGTTACAGGCTTTTTGTTTACAACCACTTCTTCTTTTACATACGGCTGCTTTGTGACTTGTACCTCCTCTTTCTTTAGTGGAATCTTTATTTCTGTTTTGGATTCTACTGGGCTTTCAGCCGATATACTAGTATATTTTCTATCTCTAGGTGGTCTTTTTTCAATCGTAACTTCTTCATGTGTTACAGGTACTTCTACTGTCTTTGTTTCAATTATTGGTTCTTTTGTTACAGTTGCTTCTTCTGTAGATTTCTCTTTGGACACATTCAATCTTTCTTCAACCAAAGGAATACGAGTCTCAGTATCAGTTTCTCTTGAAAGATTTGGTTTATCTTCTTCTCGTTTGTATGATGATGAAGAATACTCATCAGTTATAGGTGGTGAGTCTCTCATATATCTATTCTTTACTTCTTCTTTAGAGATATTGAATCGCAATACGCTCCCATCATATGACTCTACCATATTCTTTGGAATATAGAATTTCTCTTTGTTTATCATTCCTTTTTGTACTAAAACATAATCCTGATCTGTCTCCTGCACTTCCCCCAAGTCTTCGTCATCAGAGCCTCTTGCTTCCTTCTTTATTACATCATCCCAATCTATATTGTTTGAATTACTCATAAACAATGATATTGAATATATAATTTAACAGTTGTTAGAAGTACAAGATAAATATATAGCATTTTCTATAATTTCAGAGTACATTGACTTTACTATATTAATCATCAAATTCATAATTTGATACTATATTTTCATATGTAATTTTTCATCTACATATACAAAAGATAATCTCAATATCAATCTAGTCTATAATATATACATTTATAGTGTTTATTAGTTTAAACAGAGGGTTGTGAAAGGAATTCGCGGATAAATAATTGTTTATATCATTTTGCTTACCTGAGGTCTTTATAATTTATCTTTGTAGCATGGAATCTATTTTCTCTATAAAAGTAGGACCTTTGTGATAGACTTTTCTATCCTAATAACTGGATTCCTGGCTAATTATAATAAGAATGGGAAGAATTATTAATATTTCAAGACAATATAGAAAATAAGTTGTTCCAACAAAAGCTTATTTTTATTACCACGTACTTATCAAAAACCATACTAATAGCGGAGGAAATATAGGTTCAGACCATTTTTGCCAATGTAACCTAATCCTTGAATTATGCTTCTCTTGTCATAGACAATAAGCTACATTACGTTCTTTGTTGTTGTTGCCATGTTGTCATGTTTCCTTGAAATGGTAACAGTATTTGTTATATGTTTGAGAAGTACTTCTTAGAATACAACAAGAACAATAACATATTATGACATTATTTGACGAACTACACATCGATGATTAAAGTAGACTATTGGTAAATCGAAAGTTCTCAAAAAGGACGATTTCTGTATCTTCTCGACAGTAAGATAATGGGAGAATAAATTCGATTGTGTTAATTCACCGATAAGCAGCATATGTCTTTGGTATTGTATTACATAGTATAAGCGTGTTGTTATTATTCATATATTCTTCAGTTCTTGTTCAATCAATGGAAGACTAAAGCTAAATGTAGCTCCTTTTCCATCAGCATTATTTTCAGCCCACATCTTTCCACCATGATCTTCAATAATACTCTTTGATATAAAGAGACCTAGCCCCGTACCTTCAAACGATTTTGAAGCAAACTTTGTAAATAGTCTTGGTAATATTTCAGAGTCTATACCAGTACCCGCATCTTTTATGCTAATAATTGCATAACTGTCTTTCTGTTCTACCGATATTGATATAGTTCCTTTTATTGTAAATTTAAGAGCATTACCTAATACGTTGGAAATTACTTGGATTATCCTCTCTTTATCAGCTTCTACAAAAATATCTTTTTTTGACTCGTATAGTATGTTGACTTTTTTGCTGTTACCTTGACTCTTAGTATCTTGTATGGTATTTGATATTACTTCGATTAAATTTAATCGTTCCTTATTAAGTGTTAATGCTTGGCTTTCAATCCTTGTAACATCTAATATATCTTCTGCAAGTCGCTGTAATCTTCTTGCATTTCTTATAACAACATCTAGTAGGTAAGATTCTTCTGTCCTATCTTTGTCTTTGTTATTTTCATTGTCTATCCTAGAACGTAAAACTTGGACCAGACCAAGTATCGGTTGTATGGGAGTTCGTAGCTCGTGTGCTGCTATATTTATAAAATCTTTTTGCATTTTATCATGTAACTCTAGTTGTTTGTAAGCTGATTCAAGTTTCTTATTTGATTCTATTAGAGACTCATTCGTTTTCCTCAGTTCTGCAGTCTTTGAATATAGTTGTTGATTTGACACGTTCAATTCCCATGTTCGCCTTTTTACCTCTTCTCCTAAAGTACTGCTCCATTTAATAAGAAATATTATCAAAACTGCTATTGCAGCAGTAGTGCCTGCAAGAAGTGAGAACATCTTTATCCTTTCCGTAAATAGAAGATCGTTAATGTGAAGATAGATTTCTGAAGTGGGCGTGACTATCTCAATAAAATATGTAGGCTTCTTATCTACAAATATTGGATATGCTGTGGTCAATCTTTCACCTTTTCCATAGTCATAGACAGCATTGCCTGGATTACCATCTAATAGGTTACGTGTTAGATTGTTAAGTATCTCATTGTGATTGACGAATTGCTGTACTTCGTGTCCAAAGAAGTTCTTTCCCATTAAGGTCTGATTTATACTTATTGCCAGCAGAGTTGCATTGTTATCAAACGCTACTAAAAACGGTGAACTTATACTTCGAACATTTCCATAATGAGCAAAAAAGTTTACAGTAGGAATAGATGCTCCTATTAATCCAATATATTGGCTTGATTCTCTATTTATTATAGGAAAGGTTATAAAAATTCTATATACATCCTGCCTTTCAAAACCGTTAGAAAATACCGGTCTTAGCCCTGTCTTTGTCTCTTTCACCCAATCTCTGAAAGAGAAGTCAGTACCAAGGAAAGTTTCTGAGCCTATTGGGGCGATACTGTTGACCATAATGTCATCTTTATCTAAAATAAATAGTCTATCTATGACAGTATTAAACTGAGTATATTTCTCTTTCATTATTGTTTTGATTCCATCTCCAGAAAGATCTCCTTGTTGTACATCATGAGAATTAGCCAAGCCATCTAGCATAGACACAACCAAATTGAGATCTGATCCTATATGTTCCGAAATTTCCCGCGTAGATACTATCTGCTGCATTTTTTGTTGTTCAAACAGACTATATCGAATGCTACTCTCAGTAATGCCTTGGAGATAAAAGAATAAACCATATGAAAGTATAATAATTGCGATTATAGAAATGGTGCCTATTTCCTTTATTCTACCAGAGAGTAAATTCATAATATTTATGCTTCTGCAAAAACTAATGACTTAGTATCTAATGTGTTTTTCGTTAAATATACTAGCAAACAATAATAAATACCTGTTTTTGCCTTTTCCGATCCAATATTATTTTTTGTAAGACGGGCAGCTTTGGTTAATGTTTCTTTAAACCTTGTGTATCTCAAGTTATACCTGAACAACACTTAAATGACATAGACTATCCATATCTTAACGTCCATACTCGTGAAAAGTATGAGCTTGCTATAATATGTTATACTGTCTAATGTTGCTAGCACTTACAATCATAGCAACATCCGCTATTACCAGAAGCACCTCTACCAAAGAGATCGATTTACAGACAGAAAGTTTTACAGTTGATTTAAGTTCAGAATATAAGGCTTAGACTTTACAAACGAATTTTATAAAGCTAATAATAGAGTTATTTTGTGATTCTGTGTTATTATCATCATAATTAGAATAGATTTCTCTAGCACTTTTAAGTCTGTCATGTTCAAAAGTAATTGGATCTAATAGTAATGAAAAACAAAGGTAATACTAGGAAAACAAAAAAGAAAGCTCTAATTGCTGGCGTTGCTCTTGCAGCTATCATGTTAGGAGGAACTTTGGCTGCAGTTTTGCCTTTTGGTTCTAACAATAGTAATAGTTCAAATTCCTCCAGAAATGAGCAAAATCCAAATGAAATAATTCGCAAGTTATACAATCCTGTAATTCAAAATGCTTCCGCACTTGGAAGCACAACAGCAGATATAACAATGATAGAATTTTCAGGCTATCAATGTCAGTCCTGTGCAAAATTCCATAGAGAAACCATGGATGATATTCTTAGAAACTTTGTAAACACAGGACAAGTACGATATTTATTTAAGGATTTTCTAATTAATAATGAAAATCCTCCTGCTACTACTGCTACTCCTAATATTGTTGATAAAGGGTCTAGATTAGCTGCAGAAGCATCTTATTGTGCTGCCGAGCAAGGAAAATATTGGCAGTATCATAATGAGTTGTACCAAAACGCAGAAAACGAAAATACAGAGTGGATAACGGAAGATAATTTAAAGCGAATTGGTAGTAATGTAGGAATAGCGAACCCAGGAGAATTTTCTAACTGTCTTGCGTCACATAAATATTCTAAACTTGTAAACGAAAATGATAATCTTGCGAAGGATATAGGTCTACAATCCATTCCTACCTTCATTTTGTTGTCTAATAGAACACAACCATTGGCAATTCAAGGTGTACAACCGTACTCTACTTTTGAAAAGGTTTTCACAGAAATGCAGTCATCTAATACATTCTCATCATCAGATAGGTAATACTATCCAATTCATAAAATAAGACTAGGTATTTTATTTAGTGAAACCAAAGGAGGACATAGAGAAGAATATCAAAGATAAAAAATCAGTCTATGGATACATTTTATATGCGAATGATCATGTTAAATAATGAAATCAAGCAAAATAGAAAGAAGAAAATAAGAACAAATCTAATCTTATAGGAATGGCAAGTAGACTATTTCTATGTATTCTTTGATACGCTGAAAGTTGATGAAAAACGCAGGTATCTGAGGATACTATTACCTTTCATATATTTTTCTATTTAAAAATATCTTCTAGGATACTTATCTCTAACTGGACTATTGATGAGTAAATATAACAAAATAAAAAAACCAATATCTTCTTCTGACCTGCATTTTTTGATTTATCTGCTATTCTGATGGCAAGGATATTCGACTTTAGCAGTTGCCGTCTATAGATTATTAACTCTGTAGATAACCTCTTCTTACTCTTAGTTTTTCAATAAATAAATGTCCCCATTTGCTTAGGATGATTTGGATCATTCACGTTATTCACATTAGATAAGTTTCATTGGAGATAAATAATATTGTCAGTCAACAGGAAACAACGCATTGGTTGGCTCATAGTATGGATATTTTCCCCTGAATATGTATGTAGGTGTATTGACAAACACACATATTAATTTTGAATAGGTGACTTTATTGCTTACTCCTCAACTTTCTCTTCATATATCAAAGATATTTATCTATTAACAACCACATCAAACAAAGCTCATTGTCAATTTTCAATTATGCTTGCTTCATTATTGCTAACGGCTAATTTGGTACTTTTTGAATGTAGAGATATTATATTATCTTTGCTACATCTATTTATTTACTCAATAGAATTAATTGGAGTATTAATGATATGGTTCGTATATTGTGGAAATGGTAGGTAAGGTGAATTGTAATTACGCTCATAAAAGATAACAAAAATAGGGATAAAGAAAACCAAAATAAAAAGAAGAATAATTATTATAATAAAAATGGCAGCATGAAACAGTTTACACCTACAAAATACAGTATTATCAATAATTTCGTTACAGAAAATAATAATAATTATAATAATAATAAGTATGAAAATGAAACTACAAAGGTATTTCATGGTACTGAAAATTCAACTAAAGCACTTGTAGAATTTGTATCTAGAGCAAAACAAAGAATAGATTCTGTTGTAGATTCTATAGCACCATCTATTATCATTGGAACTGACTCTATAAGAAAAGAAAGATTTTCTGCTGCTAAAGATAGAGGTGTTAAGTTTAGATATGTTACTGAAATTACAAAAGATAATATCTCTTACTGTAAAGAGATGTTAAAATTTGCTGAGATTCGTCATTTAGATGGAGTTAAAGGCAACTTTGAAATCAGTGATGAGAAGGAATATGTGGGTGCCGCTACTTTGAAAGAACCAGAACAATCAATACCTCAACTTATCCATAGCAATGCTAAGGAAGTTGTAGAGCAGCAGCAATATGTGTTTGATAGCTTTTGGAATAGAGCAATACCATCTGAACAAAAGATCAGAGAGTTAGACTATGGCATCATGCCAGAAATTACAGAGGTTATTCAAAATCCTGAAGAAGCAGAAAGAAGAGAGTGGGATCTTTTAAGAAAAGCTAAAAAAGAAGTCCAGATAATATATTCTACAGATAATGCATTTTATATTCAAGAGCGTACAGGAACAATAGACTTTCTAAATCAATTAGCAGAAGAAGGTATCAGTGTAAAAGTTCTAACTCCTACAGATAATTATATCACAAAATCAATAGAAAACTTAAAGCAGCGGCACCATTATCATCACCATCATCAGAAGCAACAGCAGAGTAATAATAATGATAATGACAATATAATAGAATTTCGTAATATTGCATCTACATTAGGAATTAAAATTAAATCATTAGTTGTTGATAGCAAATATTCGTTAATAATGGAATTGAAAGATAATTCAGAAGAAGCAATTAATACAGCAGCAGCTACAGGATGGTCAATATACTCAAATAGCCAGGCAATTGTTTTGTCCTATGTTTCAATATTTGAAACTCTCTGGAGGCAAACAGAATTATATGAACAACTACAGCAAGCTGATCGTATAAAGACTGAATTTATCAATATAGCAGCACATGAGTTAAGAACACCAATTATGCCTATTATAGGATATGCAGAACTTCTAGAAGAAGAAGAAGGATTAGGACAGAATGACAAAAGAAAAGAAAGCGTTACAGCTATAATTCGTAATGCAAAAAGATTACAGCGACTTGCAAACGACATACTAGATGTTACAAAAATAGAAAGTAATACTTTGAATATAAACAAAGAACAACTTAATCTAAACGATCTAATTTTAAATGTGTTAGACGACATAGTGATAAACACTAAAGAAGAGGAATTGAAAGGTACTGTGAATAATAATAATACTAGTAATAGTAATAGTAATAGTAGTAATAGGAGGAAATTCTTATACAAGGGCAGTGAAGAAGAAATAATTATAGAAGCAGATAGAACCAGACTTATTCAAGTTATCTCTAATCTGATAAACAATGCTATAAAATTCACAAAAGAAGAAGAAGGAGGAACTATCTCCATTGTAGTAGAAAAAAAGAAGAAAGATATTAACAATGACAATAACACTAAAGAAGAAGAAGAAGGAAAAGTCATTGTCAGTATAAAAGATACTGGTACTGGTATAGCTTCTGAAATATTACCAAGACTATTTACAAAGTTTGCTTCAAAATCGTATAAAGGTACGGGGCTAGGTCTCTTTATATCAAAGAGTATTATTGAAGATCATGGTGGAAAGATGTGGGCTGAAAATAATGCTGATGGAA
>JBKPPX010000195.1:0-5011 GCA_046733815.1 Thermoproteota archaeon
AATTGGCCGCCGTAGTATCTCCAACATTACTGCTTTTGTTGTTATTGTTACCACTGCCGTTCAATGTAATCATTGTTCCTTCTAAGACTGTTTGGTCTGGACCAGCATTAGCAGTATATTGATTGGAAGGGCAGCAGGAAGGTGGTGGTGGCGTTGTTGTAGTGGTTGTTATTGTTGCAGCCGTATTATTATTATCCTTCTTATCTATCACGACAGGAGGTAACGAAAAACTAACGCCTTCACCACGACTATTCTGTTGTTCCCCTTCTGCTGCTCCTATATCTTCTATTCCTATTACAATTACACTATTCCATTTTGTTAAATTAGTAGGATTATTAAGACAAGATAATTTGGCAGTTAGATCATTAGTTCCATTTGTAATAAGATGATAATTGTTGGTATATGTGTAATTCCAAGTAGAATAATCATCTATTCCACCACTACCAGTTGCTATAGCTTTTTGAAATGGCTTTGTATTATTCCAATCAGCAAATACTGTACAATCAGTAGTTGCATTATCTGTAGATGTGCCAGAGATATTAAGTTCTCCGACTGGAACACCTTGACCCTGTTCATGTGAAGTAATCTTTACACTTATTATTGGTGGCTGCAGCTGTTGCTGCTGTAGTGACGCATAGACCGTAACTTGTATTACAAGGAGAAGAGATATGCTGGTTATTAATACAATAACTCCTAATTTTGATATGTCCCTTTTGGAGACTAGTGGATTATTAAAGAAGATCTTCAACCACGGGGATAGAGGAGGAATATAGGATACCATTAATTATTTCTGCGTCCAGCACAGATTGATTTATTTGATTTAAATTTTATGTAGAGAAGGAAGATTCAGTATCTAATCAATTATTAGGTATTGTTATCTTCAATGAATCTATCGTTTGTTGTATGGTTGGTAAATAGTATGAATACCGTTCTTCTTTTGCAGCATATATAACACAGTATGTTTTATCTCCAATGATTGTGCCAATCTCCTCTAGCCACTCAACCTGTTGTGCTTTCTATAGATACACCAGATGCATTTGCTTTACTTTTTAATTCCTGATCCACACTTTGTATTGCCATCACAGCATCTTCATCATCTGCTACTGCATCCATAGCTGTTTGTAAGTTGTCCAACATCTTCATCACAGAACTTTGAGGAATCATTACCACAGTAGTTTGATTAACTGCTCCGCCATCTGCTGTATCCAATGCTGGTGGTGGCGGTGAAGTTCCTGATGATGGATTACCTCCTGGTGAGGGCGGTGCTTCTGGTGATGCTGGTGGTGGCGGTGACGTTCCTGATGATGGATTACCTCCTGGTGAGGGCGGTGCTTCTGGTGATGCTTGTTGCTGTTGTACTTGAGCTTGTACTTTAATTTCTATTATGGGAACTAGGGATATTCCGGTTATTAATAAAATAGATAATCCCATAACTAATAATTTTGACATATTATATGTTTTAAGATCATACTGATGATTATCCATCGATATTTTAGTTAAAGAGTAATTTATAAGATTATTGATATTTAATAATCTTACGACAGATCTTATATAAAGTGTCAAGCTGACAATATACAAATTTCATTTCATAAGAGATTGTTCAATGGCTAAGAATTCAAAATACAAATTGATTGTCCAAAGTATTACACCACTATTTATTTCATTATGGTTGTCATAACGAGGTAGAAATACAAATTATAGAAACCAAGCAGCATTTCGTAGGATGAATATAATTAGGTTAGCTGATTGTTTGAGCTAATAATAATGAAAATGCCAAAGATATTATCTTGTTCTGAGAAGCTAAATTCTTTGAGATATGTTAGAAACTTAATGCTGATGAGTTCTAGAAACAATAGGCTGTGAATTAAATTGACCTGGTTGCTGCTGAGTGTTTTAAACTTGCTTTTGTTGCTGTTGTTGTTCTTCGAGTAAATGATATATTCGGTTATTACGAAGCTGGTTTAGTAAACCACTTATTGTAAATCGTAATAGTTCTGATGGACTTTTCTTTAATCAATCCAGCTTCATATCCTATTTTCGTTAATGTAAGAAATGCGTTGTAATCTTCTATCGATAGTTTTGTTGAGAGTACTTTTGACAATTTGCTCTTTTGATTTACATTCATTTTACACCTAAATACTATATCAAAAGCTATAAGGTTATGGTATACTGGGTAAATGTAGGTATACCAGCTTTCCATCTTTATTCTGTATATGTAGAAATGTGTCGAAATTCGTTAGTCGCGTGCCCTTTTTATGTGGAAAAATATATGCAAACTCTGACTGATATAACTTGGTTGATACCGTCATACCTAATGGTATCTTTATACATATGATGGTTCGATCCAATCACATGTCAAACATCTTCTCATCATTATTCTTTAATTTACCTACTTAGAGGTAAGCTAATGTTTAGTATATGGCTAGGATCAATTGGTTTCAACACTTGCTTTTACTATTTTCTAATATTCTTAGATGCTTTCTTAATTAAACTCCATATTGTACCTTTATCGATAAGGAGTCCTATAAGAAATGTCATTATGTAACGAAAACTGCTATGATAGTTCCTAATTTATTGAAGTCATTGATGAATTTATCTACAGCAGGTAATGGCTCTAATATAGTTAATGATAAACTGGATTGGTTGGTTATATTCTCAGTTTTTACAAGGGATGGTATTTTCAAATTAATTGTTTCGGATGAATTAGATTGAATAAATGATTCAGATGGAAAAGTAGCATCTGCTAATGTCGGTGATTAAAGACGCGTTTACGGCGTTGGACATCGCCGTCGTAATTTGTTTAACACTTGTAGATAATTTAGTTGGTATTTTCACGCTACCATCTCCTTATTATGATACACTGCAATCGTGACTGTATAGGACCTAATTGATGTATATGAACCCATGTTGTTAATGGGCCGAAAGGGAGTTGAACCCTCGACCTTTCGATTATCAGTCGAACGCTCCACCAAGCTGAGCTATCGGCCCGTTGATTTCTTGAAAATTAGCGATATTTAATCGTGTGGCTTTGGAAGATAAAGTGCGTTATTGATGATCGTCGCAATGCGCTGTCTGATAAAAATTTAGTATAACAGAATTGTCACATATAAGTAATTACTTTGATTTCATAATTTATAATTAAGCATCATCAAATACTTCAAATACAGAACAACATAACTCATCTTTCAACTTATCTTCCGGGCAACTGAATGAAGGAATACCAACAAACACTACAGATATCAGCCTAACGAAAAGAAGATAACACATTATTCTCTCTAGCCAATCAACAAAATACGCCTATGTCAGGATCGATCCATGGATTTTGGAGGACATTTACATCATCTTTTTATTGCATTATTTCAAAATATTCACTATTATTACGTAAGATTCTCCTACATTTATGATGTCCAATATTAAATTGTAAAGAAATGCATCTTTTCAGCCGTATATAAACGGTGTACCACAGATATTTAACTCTCCTTCAACCAGTTGTTAATGATCGTTAATAGGAATACTGAAGACAAAAGTTGCTCCTTTTCCATCAGCATTATTTTCGGCCCAGATCTTTCCACCATGTTTTTCAACAATATTTTTAGAAATATACAAACCTAAGCCAGTTCCCTTTTCTGATTTTGTAACAAACTTTGAAAATAGCCTTTGTAGAATCTCCGGGTCAATTCCTGCCCCTGTATCCTGTACAGTAACTATTACATCTTTGCCTTTCTTTTCTGCTGAAATTGAAACATAACCTTCTTCAGTGAATTTTAGAGCATTGCTTAGTAAATTGGAAATTACCCTGGTTATCCTCTCCTTATCTGCTAATACAATAATATCATTGGCATTATAAAGTACCTGCAAAGAAGGATGATTTCCAATATTTTTTGCAATATGATCTCCAAGATCTTGTACAGCTGCCGATAAAACCGCCTTTAGATTAAATCTTTCCTTATTCAATTTAAGTGACTGGCTTTCAATTTTTGCAACATCAAGAATATCCGACGCGAGTCGATCTAATCTTTTTGCATTTCGGATAATTAATGAAACTTGTTCCTTTTCTATCTCAACAGTCTTCTTTTTATTATCGAATTGATGTTTAATAAACTCTGCTTCGCCCAGAATTGGCATGATTGGAGTTCGTAATTCATGAGCTGCTATATTGATAAACTCCCTTTGCATTTTGTCGTGAACTTTCAACTGTTCATTTGCTGCAGCTAGAAGTTTATTCGACTCTATTAATGAGACGTTTACCTTCTTGAGCTCTGCAGTTCTAATATTTACGGCTGTTTCCAATCTCCTGTTCCAAGATAAAATTAATAACGCAATGCCAACTGCTATTGCACCAATTATAATAACCATAAGCGTGCTAAAGTTCTTTTGCTGCTCTATCAGATTGCCTACATTGCTTGCGAGCTTATGCGGAGAGCTAATAAAAAGCGTCCATAGATTCTTTCCTTCGATTAATACTGGCTGATATGATATTGTAGTCATCTCATCATCAATTGTAATATCTTCAGCATTGGCCTTATCTTGCAATGACCGTTTCAAGATTGCATTATATTGTTCCTTTATCTTTGATGGAATCAGTGATTGAAATTCTTTTCCTAAATAATCTTTACCTATAAGGGATTGATTTCGAGCATATAATATTATCCCGTTCTTGTCCATCAGTCCCAAATTGCTTACAAATTCCGGCGAGAGTTCATTTTGCAAAAACTTTCCCAAAGTGTGTATATTAATTACTGCAACCATAACTCCTTTGAACGTTGTCGATGTACCATTGTCTGTTCCAACACTACTATCTTTTTTTTGACTATCCAGTATTGGAAAGGAAATATATAGTCTGGGCACTCTGTCAAATGATTCTACCATGCTACTGTAATACGCTGAATGCTTGTCTTTTGGCATGACAAAGTATTCTGTATAACTCAAGTCCACCTTAGTGCCCATCGGGTATTTTGTATCATTTCTATTACTCCTGTCTCTTATACACATCTGACGCTGCCGACGAATA
>JBKPPX010000196.1:0-10298 GCA_046733815.1 Thermoproteota archaeon
TCTTGGGCAGATACATTTGAACGAAATTCCATAAGAGCAGGCATGAATATTGCTATGACTAATAAGTCCAAAGAAGAAGCATTACATGCCATAGCAGAGACAGTAGAACAGATAGGAGAACCATTGAGAAAATATATCTTATCGGGAGAAAACTATAAGAATTTCATAGACTCCAGTATTAAGATCAACAACAGAAATGAGATATTATTATTTGACGTTTTAATAGACAAAGATCATATTAAAGATAATGTGAGTGGTGATAGTGATGATAGCCAAAGTATTGATCTTAAACAATCACTACAAGAATATGGTTCTGTTGTAATAAAGATCACAGATGGAATAGTAGGCAAAGATTCTATCGAATCATTTTCGAAATCACTTTCAAATTATGTTTCACTAACTAAAAACAAGATTGGTTTGGCGGTAATTATAGGCGATGATATATCAAAAGATGCATATAATATCGCAAAGCAGCATGAAAGCAACAAGGTTAACTATATTATATTGGTTGAAAAGCCTCTTACTGCGACATAATAATAATGATAATAATGATAATAATAATAGTAAATTTATTGATCAGCCTAGCAATTCCCTGCTAACTACATCATTTGTCACTTATTCTTTTGCATATCAGCTGATCTTGCAAAATCAAGGAATTCTTTAACCCATTTCGAATATGCATCTATTCCATTATTTGTTATTTGATAAAAGGTAGAATCTGCAGAAGTCTTTATAGATTTTATAAATCCGTTTGCTTCTAATATAGTCATAATAGAGGCTACTCTGTCTTGACGTTGCTGTCTAATCCCAGATATCTTATTTATAATATGGTATTTGCTGATAGGAGTATTCAAAGAATTTATACATAGATATTCAAGAATAGAGAGCATAGTGTATTCTGTTGAAAATCTCTTTTTACCAGCCAATTTGATTGTGCTACCTGTATTATCTTTTATCCAAATGTCCTATCAAGACATGTTTTCAATTTATTTATTTATTTATAACAATAACGGTAGGCATTCTTCAATTTTAATCGGCACATTGCAGCTCGATTTATGGATATTTCTCTTATCATATGCTCCTACATGCAATTTAAAATTTATTAGCGTTAACATTTGTGAAATAGCTGTTGTAAATGCTACAGAGAGGATACATAATTTTAATTGCAGGTGCTGTTTTTGTTGTTGCCGGCATAGCTTTAACAGCAGTATATGCTATTAGTTTAGCTGGTTTAGTCTTAAGCGAAAACATTATTTTAAGTGATGTCTCTATAAATTCATCAGCATCGGTAAATAGAACCTTACAAATAACACACAGAACGTCCAATATCAATAGCATTGCATATTGAATCTGAAAAAAACGATGGTGGAGGAACACAAACACAACAGCAACAAGCATCAAATATCGAAAACTTACGACAAGAAGTAAGAAATCCAACCGGAATAATGATAAATAAGAATCAGTTTAATAGCGGCAGTGGCAATGATGATGATACTAATAATAACAACGATGGTGGACTATTTACAACATTTAGACCAGATGTTGAAGGAGAATATACACTTACTATCACTAACTTAGGCTCTAGCCCAGTGAAGGTAGGAGGTATATTTGGATGTATACCAATTTTAGGAAATAATAATCAAGTTAATCTACAGTCTCTAAGTGGAATAATAGCAGGAGTAATCTTATTCATTATATGCATAATAACTCTCATAGTTAGCGCAATAATCATAATATTGGATAGAAGAAGGAAAAAAAGAACTCTAATTTCAGAGTAGAATAAAATGTGTGTTAGGAACATATTCCGTTCTTTAGTACTATCATATGCACAATGTAATATAACTCATAGATTGGAAGAGGCAGTAATATGGTTATTATTATCTGGGAAGATTCCTTATACAAATCTATAGTTGCCTTTTTAAGATGACTCCCATTATAATATATGATATTATATTGAATCAGGCAAAAGGAAAGTTTGCAAAGATACTCATTACAGTAGACGGTTCAGAACAATCGATGAAGGCAGCTGACTATGCTATTGCAATGGCTAAAAAACAAGACAATGATAATAAAATTCAGATGATTGCTTTACATGTTTTATTTTCGCAAACAGGCTATGCATATTCTACAAACATGTTTGGCCTAGTCACTCCTAGTTCTATAAACGAAATTCTAGAAGATGCTAAACTTGAGGCTCAGCAGTGGTTTGATAAAATTAAAGAAAAAATCTCTGAAGATGATATTCAATTAAAAACAGAAGTAGTTGTAAGTCCTACATCTGTGGTAGGTGCGATAGTTGATTACGCAGAACACGAAAATGTAGATTTGATTGTAATAGGTTCAAGAGGAAGGTCTGGCTTTAAGAAATTACTGCTAGGAAGTACTGCTTCGGGGGTTATAACCTATGCAACATGTCCTGTATTAGTAGTAAAATAAAAAATAGCCCAAATAGCTCTGATAGGCTAACAATTCCAATTGTATGGTTATATAATTATAACATTCTCAGCAGATTTTAACATATTTATATTAAGGCTAATTAAGTAGCCTTTAGCAAAACTACCCAATCTATTTTTAAGATTCTATATAGATATTTCTGTTGTCTTAACTCTAATTTTTTATCATTTTCAAATCGAAAGAGATTGTAAACCCTGAAAGACAAGGAGTATAAAGGGATTGTTCTTTTGACTCGAAGATATCTAATAGAGGAATAGAAAGAGAAATCGATCTGTCAGTTAACCCTTAAAATCTATTATATATTCAACATTTCAAATTAACCGTCGAGCTAATAAGTTTTGTGTGCAATTTCATATCTATTTTAAAAAAAGAAGGTCGCTGATTATGCAACTGTATTCAGGCTAAATTGGTCTTCAATAGGGTTTTGGGGTGTTTTTGCACTTACTGTAGCCATTTGTATTATTATTTTATAATCTGCATTATAAGTTGCTTCTTTTGATCAAACATTATCATAATTATCTGCCATAACTGTTTGCCCACTAGTATCTTCTCTTATCTTTCATTGAGGTTTAAATCTATTCTACCAATAAGAGCAGCAGCTTTAGCATCCTTGATGTCTATTTTCGATACATACAAGCACATCTCTCCAATGGAGATTATCTTTCTTCAAAAAAACTGTCAGTATTGCAATACGATAAAAATAGGCACTATATCCGATGTGGTAAGACTTATTGTATTGATTCTTCTTGTATCCGTGTTTATCGAAAAAGAGCATTCTAAATTCTAACACACTTTATCCAATCTATCAGAATCTGGGCTGAGAGGTCTTCATATCTTGATTTCATTTTAGTCTCAGCCATTTGAAGTATCATATTCAAGCTAGAAATTTGAGGTCGTTGGTTAGAGATTTATTGAAAATAGCATCTCGTTAATAGTCATACAGATTAATATTATCTCAGGTTATCATAAATCAATCAACCGGAGTATGTTTTTATTCATCAATCTTATAGATAAATATTTTACAGATTAATAGCGCGACTACTTATAGATCTTAGAATTGTTAATTTTCTAAACAGGAGCAATAGTATTATATTTAAAATATCATACTAAAGTTGTATATCAGATGAATATGACTATCAGCGATATAATTAGGAAAAAATTGTAAACTATTGAAGATTCATCTTCTGTTCAAGAAGCGGCAAAGAAAATGAAAGATAAGAACGTGAGTTCATTGGTTGTAGTTAATGGAAACGGTAGACCAACTGGTTTAGTTACTGAGCGGGATTTAGTTAGAAAGGTTTGCATTAATGATGTAAGTACCGCTACAGTGACAAATAAAGAGATAATGTCTTCTCCTCTTATTACTATTAATTCTAATTCGTCGCCATCAGTAGCAGCTGACATGATGTTACAAAAGAATGTCAGACATTTACTTGTAGTTGATAATGATAAATCTGATATAAACAAACCTATCGGTATAGTTACTCCATTAGACTTTACTAAATATGAAGAATATGCTAATACTGACGATGATAAAGATGCCATTGAAAAGATATTAGAATATTATATATAATGTTAGTTCTATTTGTTGTTACGATAACATATCTCTCTTCTTCTTACTGATTTATGGAGGAAGATGTTAGACATGATAATTATTTAGAGTCAGTATCCATTCCATTTTCAGACATTTAAAAAATTATAAAGATACTTTATTGATTACTCCAGACAGATTACTTGATCAATTAGTTATCTATTAATGGAAGAGAAAATGATATGATATATAGTGAAATAAGGAAAGAGATTGTCGTCTTGTTTCTATATAATGAAGAGATAGATAAGAAGTTGTTTCACTAATCTTTCCTAGAGAGTAAAACATTAAGAGCTGAACCAGCATAAAACCATTCTATTTGTAATTCATTATATGAGTGTTGTAAATATATCTCCTCCTCATCATCTCCATTATTGTGATGCAGAAGGCATTTTACAGGCTTGCCGGATTTGATATCATTTAATCCAGTTATACTAATTCTATCATATACCATTATTTTGTCATAATCTAATGGATCCTTAAAGGTCAATGTTAACACTCCTTGTTTCTTAAGATTAGTTTCATGTATTCTAGCAAAACTTCTAGCGATAACTGCTGCACATCCAAGGTATCTTGGAGACATAGCAGCGTGTTCTCTACTGCTGCCCTCTCCATAGTTTTGATCTGCTACAATAATCCATTTCAGATTCCATTTTTTGTACTCTCTAGCTATATGTGGATATGATTCAATATTGCCATTAAGAACGTTCTTTCCATTTCCTACCTCGCCATTATGATAGGCATTGACTGCCCCAAGAAGCAAATTGTCGCTTATCCTATCTAGATGACCTCGATACATCAACCATGCACCAGCGGGAGAAATCTGATCAGTTGTACATTTTCCTCTTACCTTTGCTAATATAGGTAGCTTCTCAAAATCCTTTCCATCCCATTTAGGAAATGGTTCCAATTTTTGTAATCGCTCACTATCCTTGTTAATCACCACTTCTACACTGCGAAAATCTTCATCTGGAGCAACATACACGTCTCCTCTACTAGTATCATTGAAACCTTTCTCTGGGATTTCAGGTGCTATTGTCGGAGCCTTCAGCTTAAATTTTGCTCCATCGTCTGCAGTCAATTCGTCAAGAAGCGGATTAAAAGAAAGTTTTCCTCCAAGAGCAAGGGCTATAGCTATTTCTGGGCTTCCGATGAAATTCATTGTTTCTCTTTTTCCATCGTTTCGTCCTGGAAAGTTTCTATTGTAAGATGTGACGATTGTATTTGGTTGACCTTCTTTCAATTCTGGTCTGCTCCATTGTCCAATACATGGACCGCAAGCGTTTGCAAGAACGTTTGCACCTATTTCTTTGAGCAATTGCATCTGACCGTCTCTTTCTATCGTTGCCCTAATCATCTCAGAACCAGGTGTAACTTGTAATGGTACTTTGGTCTTTATCCCTTTTGCTCTTGCTTGTTCAGCGATATCTGCTGCGCGTGACATATCCTCATATGAGGAATTTGTACAACTTCCAATAAGAGCAACCGAAATTGCATCTATGTAGTTATTGCTCTTAACATCTGTTGCCATCTTGGAAATTGGTCTTGCAAGGTCTGGTGTATGAGGACCAACAATATGAGGCTCAAGCTTTGAAAGATCAATTTCAATTAATCGATCAAAATATTTTATTATACTCTTGTCTCTATTTTCAACTACTACTTCTTCTATATCTGGATCTTGGACTAGTAAATCGCGGTGCTGATTCGCAAGATCAGCTATCAATCCTCGTCTTGTTGCTCTAAGATATGTATCCATTCTTTTGTCGTATGGAAATATCGAAGAAGTAGCACCTATCTCTGCACCCATATTTGTAATAGTTGCCTTTCCTGTACAGCTGATAGTTTTTGTACCTGGTCCAAAGTATTCAATTATTGCATTTGTTCCTCCAGAAACAGTCAGCTTTGATGCTAGATAAAGTATAACGTCTTTGGGAGAGGCCCAGCCATTCAGCTCTCCTGTCATATAAACACCAATTCGTTTTGGATAAAGCAATTCCCAAGGCATTCCTGCCATAACTTCTGCTGCATCAAGGCCGCCTACTCCTATCGCGATCATACCAAGACCCCCTGCATTTGGGGTATGAGAGTCTGTTCCAATCATTAGACCTCCGGGAAAAGCGTAGTTTTCAAGTATTACTTGATGTATTATGCCGGATCCTGGCTTCCAGAATCCTATTCCATATTTTCTTGATGCAGATTCTAGGAATTGATATATTTCATTGTTCTCATAGAGCGCAGCCTTTGTATCACGGTCGCTCCCTATTCTTGCCTTAATAAGATGATCACAATGGACTGTTGTAGGAACTCTAGTTCTTTCTATTCCTGCTTGCATAAATTGAAGAATAGTCATCTGTCCTGTGACATCTTGCAATGCAACTCTATCTGGTTTAAGAAATACATAACTCTTGCCAGAAAGAAGTAAAAGCTCATTATCTATATGAGAATACGTCATCATCTCTTCGTCAAGATGTCCAATCAAGATCTTTTCACCTAATGTAAGAGGTCTTTGTACAACCCTTTTGAATTTTGATATATTATTTTTTAGTTTACTATATGTCTTGAGAACAAGACTGGAAGGTGTTGTCGTTGTCATTGTAGTCATTGTATTGGTGTCAATTCCAGATTAGAAGTACAAAGATATATCTTTATTTCATGATACTAAAGACTTGTATACGTGAATTTCCAGATGTCTTTTATAGATATATCAAAATAAGAATAATAATAATAATACATCTATATCTATAGTCTTTTATTAGAGCTGCATCATCTAAAGCAAAAAGGATTATTATATATAATCTATAAATGCAATTAAAATTATGAATCAAACTTTATCATTCTTACAATTCCTACCTACATCAATTGAAGTATTTAATATTGGTATTCAAATATGCAACTATTATAATTCTATCTATTTTAGGACATTTCAACAGGTCTTAAAGAGCAAAAAAGAAGCAGAAGCTGATGATAAAAGCAAGTTAGTAGAGGATATTGAGGCTTTCTATAATTCATGGTTAAAAATCATGGATAAAGAATTTGATAAGGAACTAAAATCCATGTCTTTTACTTCGTTGCTCTCTAAATATATCGATTCTATTGTTGATTTGCACTCGCTATATAAAAGAACAGGATTTCCTATGGATTATCTTGATTGGTTATTCTCTTCCTATATGCAAAACATGATGTCTTTAGCAACTTTGTCAGCGTTAAAGGAGTCTGAACTGTCTTCACATGATATAATTTACTTGAAAGGAAAGACTAGATTATTACACTATCATGATATTGATGAAAAAGAAGGAAAACGAGAAAAAAATTCTAAACCGCTTCTTATAATTTATGCTCCAATTAATCGCTTTCATATTATGGATTTAAATCCTAAAAGAAGTGTAGTAAGAAACTTGTTATCAAATGGTTTGGACGTCTATCTATTAGATTTAGGATACCCAACTAAAGAAGATGACAAATTATCTTTAAACGATTATGTGGATTATATAAAATATGCGGTTCAAGCCATATTGAAAAAAGAAGGAGGAGAAGTAGAACGACAAGGACCGAAACAGAAAAATAAAAAAATATCAATTCTAGGATATTGCTGGGGAGGCATACTTGCGCTTATCTATACAGCGATAGAAGCAGCTGCAAATGCTATCCAAAATCATGATGACGATAATACTGTCAAAAGTTTGACACTCATGGCTACACCAGTAGATTTCAGTAAGGAAAACACTATAATCGCAAATTGGTCTAGAGCAGTCGATATAGATAAGATGATACATGAATTGGGTAATATGAATGGGCAAATCCTTGATCTTGCATTTGCTATGCGCAATCCTCCAAGATACATATTTGATAAATATTTCAAATTATTCAAAAAGTTATATGATAAGGAATTTGTTAATACTTTTATTGATGTTGAAAGATGGCTTTATGATACTCCACCTGTTCCTGGAAATCTGCATCTCCAGATCATAAACAATTGTTATAAAGAAAATTTACTTATTGCAAATAAGATAAAAATTAATAATTACTCTGTTGACCTCAGAGACATAACTGTTCCATTATTGGTAATAGACGCGGAAAAAGATGATCTAATTACTACAGAATCAGCCTTAGCAGTAAGTGATTATGTATCAAGCAGCCAAAAAGATTTCCTTAAAAGCCCTGGTGGTCATGTGGCTCTATGCATTAGTGATAATGCACATGAGAAATTATGGCCAAAGGCTGCGAACTGGATTCTATCAAAATAAAAGAGAGAAAGTATGTAAATGTATATTGCCAAATGATAGTAATAAAAAATTGCATTATTTGTCATAGTAACTACTTAACTCTGGCAAATAATCCAATTATATTGAACCTTGATTATAACCACTATCTGATTTATATTCAATTCTAGATTTGATATTGGTTGTTATTTATATATATATATTTAAAACGTCAAAATATATTAGCAAAATTCATTATATTATCATGATTGCAACCATCATTTACAAAATGAGGAAAAACTAAAAACCATTGAAGAAATAGCTTATGCTTAAGAAGTCGTACAGAAATGAAAGATAAGAACATGAGTTTATCGGTAGTAATTGATGAAAACGGTAGACCACGGGGTTTAGTTATTGAATAGGATTTAGTTAAAAATGATGCATTAATTATATTCATCATCATCATCCATTACCGTGCAAGTTATTGTTTTCTTTTTGTTAATAATGAAACCTTCTTTTAAGATAAAGAATGATATATTATATTAGTGAAATATTATTATGAGTGCTAAAAAAGAAATCAAAGAACCTGGTCTAGATTCAGAAGAAGCCAAAGAACTAGAATTAGACGAGCAACCAAAACCAACACGAAAGGTTAGTCATCCTGCTACACCTATACCCGATAATGCAGAACCAAGTACCAATGATAAAATAAAAGGTAGAAGGACTGTCAAATAGTAAGATAAGCATTATCTATAAAGCTGAAATCTTCTTTCATAGTTGTAATATGGATATCGAGTCTACCCATATATGATGGTAACAATAGATTTTTTACAACGTTTGTCTTCTTTGGCTTTTTGAATTTTGTAACATAATAATATCACGTCACTTAATCCAGTAGTACTATTTTTTCTTTGACTTAAGTTGTTGAACCTATATCCCTTGTTGTAAAGGGATTCATCTACTTCAGTATTATAATCTTTCTGTATTTTTCTGGAATATTTAATGAACTTCAAGACTGGCTCCAATTTCTTAATGCCGTATACTAAAAATGAATAATAACGGAAGTACAGAATCTGTTATGAGGGTATATTGAGCTAAGAATCGCTTTTTTGTCTTGATATATTATTATTGTTGACTGTTTTATCTTATATTGTTATTATTCCCATTTTATCATCGTCAATATTTTAAGACCGTTTATAAATAGATTTGATAAATCTAAAACTGTGTGTATAGTAAATGATAGAAGATAATAAAATAATGATAGTAATAATAACAATAACAATTTACAGATCAAACCTGATGACCTGAAGAAAAGAATAGACGACCAAGAAGATATTTTTATTTATGTATCTTGTTGACCTTCCAATAGCGGTTTGGAGTATTGCTAATATTCTTAGAGGATCGTACGGATTAGCTTCATTCTTTTATCACTTTATTATTGTTAAATTATAGGTTAAAGTGATGATGTTTTAAAAGAGTATCTTTTTGGATAATGCTGACATGTATGCGTTAAAACTATATTCATATCATAAGAATAAACAAAAGCATAAGGTTAAACGTTTTCTTTGTATTGGATTCAGATAAATGTGTAGATACATCTAGTTCTCTAATATGTGTATTCATCTTCCTCTTCTTCATTGTCGTCATCTTCTCCCATTACACTCCTAAGCTTCTTGAATATTAGTGCACATCCATTATTATCAAAAGTGTATGTTGTCCTATCAATTCTTTCTTCTAATAAAGTAGATTTCCCTAATTCTTTAGGAGGCATGCCACACATACAGCATTTGTATATTTCTTTATAGAGATCTATAGCTTCATCTCCATAAGCCTGTATTCCATATTGGCTACCATCATCACAGCTAACTTCAACAGAGCAATACCCTACTCCATTTCTCATATGACTTATATTTTGAGGTTTTTTTGTTATATGGCAACGGATGTTTTTCTTGTTGCCATCACTTTCTTCTTCCTCTTCTTCTTTGGCACTACTAGTAGGTGTTGATAGCCCTGAAAAAAGCAGTTGTTGTAATGCTGTTATGCTATTTGCGTAGTAC
>JBKPPX010000197.1:0-6167 GCA_046733815.1 Thermoproteota archaeon
TATTAACAGAGATCTTTTGAATATTCTCCGCATTATCAATTGGTTCATCCATATTAATAGTAAGAGTACGGATGGCATCTGATTCTGTAAAATGGAGTGAACCGGTTATTATTATGGAATGGGGACCAGTTTCAAAACTCATCTCTATTAGAGATTTAATTTTGCCAGATATGATCTTTTTCTGTTCAGTGCCAATTCTTGAAGCAACTATTACAAAAGTTTCTTTAGAAAAGACATTATACTTTATGTCTTTTTCTACTTCAATTAACATTTTAAAGACTTCGATGGGATCTAGGAAAAAAAATTTATTATGATCACCGTTGTACTCAGTCAATATCAAAGTGTGATTTCCAGAGAGTAAATTATCAAAGATTGTGTTATATACACTAATAGCTGATTGAGGGCATGACATCATTGTGACCGCTCTTCCAAATTTATATATATGTAAGCCGCTTTCACCTATTAGGGAAGTAATTCCAGATGCAGCGTGTACTACATCAACCTTGATCGAGTTTTTCCTAGCCCGCACTTCCAATTCTGACAGGGTTGTTGCAATTAATGGATCACCGTACGTTATCAGAGCAACGTTTTCATTCATGGCTTGTTCCATTATCTGTTTTCCATCTTCTATAAACCATCGTTGGGCAGGTATTATTTTACTCCTATTATTGCGTCCTTCAATCAAAGAATTCAAATTAAATAAATCATCTTCGTTTAATGGACTGGTAAACCGTTCGAAATAGATGATATTGCATTGCTTCAAGATATCCAAGGCATGGAGACTAACACCTTTGTAACCAGTAATACCAATCCCGATTAGCCACAACATATAAAGAAGTGTTCTATTGTCTCTATATTTTGCCTTTGCTGCTGTTCAATTTTTTGTTGTGATGAAATCTATTCATATGGAATAGTGCTCTGATAAAAACATCGATACTAGAAACATATTCATCAATCTGAATTCTTTCGTCAGCAGTATGGGAGGTGTGTGGGTTACCTGGTCCATAAGTAACAACAGGTATATTGAAGGCATTTCCTAGTATATTCATATCGCCCGTGCCAGTCTTTCTTAAAAGGATTGGTCTTTTTTTTTAACGTCTTGAATTGAAAGTGATAAAGCTCTAACTAAGGGGGAATTAAGGTCTGCTTCAAAAGGTTCTGTATTGTCTTCAATTCGGTATACTGCTTTTATTCCTTTATTTTTCGCAACTTTATTAATAATGTTCTCTATTAAGTTGAGAACCTTTTCGCATGTAGTATTTGTAGGAATTCGGATGTCTATCGTTATCCTGCATTTCTGGGGTGTGACATTATGGTTTGAACCACCTGTAATTTCAGTTAGGCTACAGGTTATTGAATTTGCTTTGTTTTCTTTCACGTGGAGTATCTCTATCTCTGATTTAATTGCATTCCAAAAATCATATATTTCTTCAATTGAATTTTTAGCCAACCATGGAGCACTTGCATGTGCACTAATGCCAACATCACATGTAAGTCTGATTGCTAATCGGCCCTTATATGCAATTGTAATGTTTTCAATGCCACTTGGTTCGCCAAAAATAGCATAATCTACTGAAAGTTGTCCCTTAACTAACTGTTTTATCCCTGTGGCATTTCCTTCCTCATCCACTACAGCAGCAAAAATTATTGTGCCTGTTTGTTTTGGAAATTCTGATGCAGCTAGTAGCATAGAAATAAGAGGACCCTTTGCATCAGATGCCCCGCGGCCATAAAGAAATCCATCTTCTATCCTAACAGGAATCTGCCCTGGGACTGTATCCATATGGCCACAAAGCAATATTTTAGGTTCACCATTTCCTTTAACAGCAACGACGTTTCCTACATTATCAATATGGACTTGCTCAAATCCAAGTTCGTTAACGCATTTATCCTTAATCAGGTTTGCTAGCGAAGCTTCAGATCTAGAGGGAGTATAGTGTTCAAGAGCTTCTCTTAAGAATTCAATCGCATAATTGGAGGAAACCAATTCTAACCCTTATTAATTTGACATCTTTACGGCGTAATCGATCATTAATCCTGGAACATCCACGCCTGTAACTCTAACGGTATTTTTAAATTCTGTTGTATTATTAACTTCATGAACAATCAAACCATTCTCTTCGCTTTCCATAAGGTCAACTCCGACTATGTTTCCACCAACTGCATTTGTGGCTTTTATACATATATCTTCTAACTCTTTTGTAACAGGACAGGTTTTGGCGTAGCCTCCTAAAGCCATGTTCGTTTTCCATTCTCCTTGACTAGAGTAGCGGTAGATGGCTGCAATGACTGTATTACCTACTACAATCGCCCTAATATCTCTTGGCGGACGTTTGACAAATTCCTCGAAGAAATATACATGATAGAGTGGAAACATATGCTCGCGATCCTCTATGATTGCCTTGGCGGCTTCTGTATCGCGTATAAGGGCAATCAATCTGCCCCAACTTCCTATTGTAGGCTTGATAACAGCAGGGTAACCCAACCTATCGAGGGTAGACATAGCGGATTCTGGAGAAAATGCAGTAAATGCATCGGGTGTTTTAATTCCCGCCTTTTGAAGTTCCATATGAGCAAATAACTTATTACCGCAAAGCATAGCAGTGCGGAGCGAGTTTATGATACGCGCTCCTAAGCCTTCTAGTGCAGCAGTCGAATGAAGACTTTTAAAATAGCTAACCGTACGCTGAATGATGATTTTATTCAAGTATTGTGAATTTTTATCATTCAGATCAATTGAAAGATTCCTACAGTCAACATTACTAATTTCAACTCCTTTCTTTTTAGCAGCTTCATAGAGTGACTTTTCTTCCCATCTAATATTATCATAAAGAATAGTAAGAGAAGGTTCTGATTTCCCTTCTGTCACTGCCCCCAATCCTCGCCTACTACCTGGGCCGGTTTAATGCTAAATCCTTCATCTGCTTTCAGTAATTCATAGCTTGCACCACAGTCTGGACATGTAACAATTTCGCCTTCGATCGAGTCAGAGGGAATTTTGATTTCAGCATCACATTCTGGACATTTGACCATCTTATTATTTACTCCTTAGTATTTACTGTCGGAGAAGCATTATTAAGTATCTTTCTCTCTAGCCTGTCATCTAAGTATAATTCTAAAATGTCTCCCATACGAAGTTCTTTCAAGCCACGAGCCATAGTCTCTGCTTCATGCTTTCCTGTTTCTAATCCTAGAAGTGATAATAAATAGGATGCGCCATTTTTTCCTGCTAATTCTCCAAATACAATTTTACGCCTGTTACCTACAATTTTTGGTTCTATGATCTCATATGCTGATGGATTCCTTAGAATTGCTGCTAGATGGGTACCTGCTTTGTGCTTGTATGCACTGTCTCCGACGATGGGTTTGGATTCTGGAATTTCTAAATCAGTATATTGTGAGATTGTTTTTGACAAGTCTTTTAGCATATGTAATCGAAAATCATTACTTGATTTGTAAATTAGGGTGAGCGCAACCGCTGTCTCCGCTAAGGCGGGAATTCCAGTACGTTCTCCTAATCCATCTATGCTGGTATGAATTTGATCTGCACCTCCTTCGCATCCCGCTAGGGCATTTGCTAAAGCTAGCCCGATATCGTTATGACAATGAACATCAAGTGAACTTTTTGATCGATCGATATTGTCATAAATCATTTTGACTAGGTTATACATTCCATGAGGATTCATTATCCCTACTGTATCGGGAATGCTAATTCTTTCAATCCCTCGCTTGTTCATCTCCTTGCACATATCGATTAGAAAAGATGGATCAGTCCTACTTGCGTCTTCCATAGTAAATCGTGACTTTAATCCGTGTGATCTAATATAGTCTGCAACTTCCAGTGCTCTTGCCTTGGCGTCTTCTTTACTAATTTTTAATTTGGCTGAAAGATGAATATCTGAAATACCCATGTATGTGGCGATCCACGTCGCTCCGCAATCAATGGCAACATCTACGTCAGATTTTATCGCCCGTACATGCGCCAAGATGTCGGCTCTTAGACCTTGTTTTATAATAGTTTTTGTAGCCTGATAATGATCGGGCGATACTACCGGGCTAATCTCAATTTGATCAACTCCAAAAGAGTCGAGCATCCATGCGATTTGAATTCTCTGTTTCGTAGTAAAAGATACTCCCGGATGTTGCTCTCCTTCTCTAAGTGTAGAGTCAAGGACTCTGATCTTTTTTTTACCTTTATCGGATTGATTATAGAAATGCGCAAAGTAATTTGGATCATCTGTTTTTAGTGACATTTATTGGATTGAAAAACTCCTTTCGCACTTAATATAAACTTTATCGCTATAAACATAATATAATGCAACGTTTTTAATACTTAGTATTTATAGAAAATTATATAAATGATCTATTTTGTATTAAAATGACATTTTGATACTAATATGTAGAAACTAGCGCATAGTTTTTAGAATTATTACCGTATTAGTGTCTGATACTCCTTCTACTTTACGCACATCATCGATGTATTTGTTAATTTCTGCTATAGTAGGTGCGACTATAATCGCAGCGATATCATATTGACCCGTAATTTCATAAATTACTTCCACTCCACTAAGTTTCATAAGATTAGAGGATACCAGAGATGTATCTGCAGTAGAAGTCACGGAAATAAGAGTTATCGCACTTGTTTTATTACTTGATTCCAGTTCAATAGTAAATCGTTTAATTATGCCACTGTCTATCAGGTGCTTTACGCGCCTTCTAACTGCAGATTCCGACAATCTGATTTCATCGGCAATTTCCACAAATGATTTGCGAGAATTATTTTGTAAAATTCCTATGATCTTATCATCAAGTGGATCAATACTATTAGACATTTCTTCTTCTTTCCTCGTTGGTAAATAATTCATCCATTGTTTTTAAAATAATGGAAACAATTTCTTCGTCAATCACTAATGGAGGGAGTAATCGGAGTATGCTTCTTCCTGAATATAGCATAAGTAATCCATTCCTTATTCCATCAAAAAGCACATCTTTGACATCGAAACGTAACTCAACGGCAAGCATCAGACCGAGACCTCTAACTTCTCTAATCACCTTGTGATTATCTTTTAACATTAAAAGACCTTCTTTGAAGTATCTGCCAACCTTTGCAGCGTTTTCAACTAGTTTATCTTCAATCAGGGCGTCAATAGTAGCTGTTCCTGCTGCACATGAAAGAGGATTCCCTGCGAACGTTGAAGAGTGTTCTCCTATGTGCATCGATTGCATAATTTCCGGTTTTGTGAATGTTACTCCCATCGGAATACCCCCTGCAATGCCCTTTGCCAGACACATAATATCGGGTGTTGTGGACCAATTTTGTCCAGCCCACATTTTACCAGTTCTACCTAGACCAGATTGAATTTCGTCAAATATTAGGACCAAGTTGTGTCGATTACAGATTTCTCGAATATGTTGGATCAAACCATCTGGTGGTATAATAATTCCTGTTTCTCCTTGAATAGGCTCTAAAATCAAAGTTCCGATGCTATCATCGATCACTTGTTCTATTTTTGATGCGTCAGAGTAAGGAACAAATTTAACACCTTCTAAAAGCGGCATAAATGATTGCCGGTACTTTTCATTGTGGGTCACTGACAATGCTCCCAACGTTTTACCGTGATATCCTCCTTTCATCGCAATTACTCCTGTCTTTTGAGTGTATTTTCGAGAAAACTTAAGTGCTGCCTCTACTGCTTCTGCACCGCTGTTACTTAAAAAAACTTTATTCAATCCTACGGGGGCAATACCAGCAAGCCTCTGAAGGAATTCCAGTCTTGTATTATTGTAAACAGACATATGACATACGATAAGGTCTTCTACTTGGTTTTTTATGGCGCGTACAACTCTGTCGTTGCAATGCCCTACAAGAGCGACTCCATAACCTGCCATGCAATCGATATATTCTTTACCAGAAATATCCCATACTTTTGCATCTTTACCCCGTGCAACGTTAATTGGGAATCTCTGATATAGATTACCAACGTATTTATCTTCTCCGTTCAATTATGAGTAATCACCGTACAATTATAATGTGTCATTGATGCAGAGATGGGATTCTCTGTCTGTCCGGACGCAATTATGGCCTGCTTCACGCCCATTTCCAATGCCTCGGTACATGCAAGGACTTTCTTCTGCATTCCAAAGCCTATCCTTGGTATAACTGTCTT
>JBKPPX010000198.1:0-3380 GCA_046733815.1 Thermoproteota archaeon
AGAGCGTTGACAAAGCTCAAAAGTATAGAAGTTTTAATTCAATAGTAAGATGGCATTGACATCGAAAAGCCACAGATAGTTGGGAAACAATTGCAAAAGCAAGCGAACTACCTTCAAGGTCTATGAAGCATATTGAAATTAAAGGCAAGGAATTTGCATTAATTAATCTAGATAGGAGAGTGCTTTAAAGGTTATCTTGGGTCCTCCGCGCTCCTTGGCAAGCACTCGCTAGGAATAAAGCTCGATACAGCCTTCTCTTACCCTTGATTTACAAACAGTTTCATTAGCAGAGGTATCGCAATAAGGATCTGAGTGATGATGATCATCTGCAAAGTCGTGCTACTACAAGTAAACTTCATATCCGATGCTTATAACAATACCTTGGCTGAGCATTTCATATTGGTTGCACAGAGACAATCTAAAGTCAGAGATATAGCCGATACAGCCTTTGTAACTTTGGATGAAAATACTCTTGTAGCCGAAGCTGCAAAAGCGTTATACGCACAAGAACGATGCACTATAGTAGTCACTCATCTTGATGCCGGAACTGGTCAGAGAATCCCTGTCGGGATTACCACTGAGAGAGACATTATTTTCAGAGTCGTAGCTCAAAACCGAGGACCATTTAAGGTTACGCTAAAAGATATAATGAGTGCACCAATTATTACCATAGGTGCAGATAAATCTATTGAGGAAGCAATTGAGATCCTCAACAAGCATAAGATAAATCGCTTGCCTGTTGTCCACGATAGTTCCATCGTCGGTATCGTAACAACAGGGATGATTATGAGCAATATTTCAATTGAAAAGCGTGATGATACAGAGCTTTGAACGGTTTCCGTTATACTGATGATGACCTTTCGACACATTGAACTATCCCGGTAACTTGTCAAATGTTGACTTGCAATGAGGGTAGCAAGCATAAAGATAATCTTGTTTTCGCAATCAGGATTTTCCTTCTAAATGCACCTATGGATGCACAATATCATTCTGCTGACTAGCCTCATAGAACTGACCCGACGTATATGCAAAAGATAGGGGGATCGCTCCTGCTTCTCTTTTCATTCTTCTTTGCTCGGTAATTCCAGTAAAATTCTGCACCAAAATGGATATGGCCAGCTTCTGTCATGCTTATTCGTCATATGCTTATTCCTGGAGTATTTGATGAACGAATGAAATTGCAATCGATCCTTCGCCAACTGCAGATGCTACACGCTTGATGCTGCCGCCGCGCACGTCGCCTATTGCAAAGACTCCAGGCAAACTGGTTTCAAGCAAGTAAGGCGGACGGGTAAGGGGCCAGCGTGCAGAGCTCAAATCTTCTGGTGACAGATCAGAACCCGTTTTAATGAAACCTTTAGCGTCAAGCGCGACACAGCCATCAAGCCAACGGGTATTCGGATCGGCGCCTGTCATGATGAACACGTGGCGGATGTTATGCTCCTCGATTTGCCCGGTTTGATTGTTTCGCCAGCGGACAGATTCGAGGTGATTGCCCCCTTCGAGCTCCATAATCTCCGTGTGTGGACGCAACATGATCGTAGGAGTGTATTCGATCCGGCGAATCAGATAGCGCGACATGTTCTCGGCCAAACCCGTAGACCTTACTAGCATGTGCACGCGCTTTACCGTCTCGCCCAGAAACACGGCTGCCTGGCCGGCCGAGTTTCCTCCTCCAACCACAATGACTTCTTCTCCGCTACATAACTGCGCTTCCACAAAGGTCGCGCCGTAATAGACGCCCACGCCTTCAAAGCGGGACAAGTTTTCTAATGGTGGTCTTCGATACTCCGCTCCCGTAGCAATCATGATAGTGCGTGTCTGAATTCGAGCTCCGTTCTCCACTTCGACGACATACGGTTTGCGTTCGCAGGCGAGTCGTGTGGCTTTGGCAATTAACACCTGCGCGCCAAACTTCTGTGCCTGGTTGTATGCCCTAGCTGCAAGCTCCTGGCCCGAGATACCCGCGGGAAATCCTAAGTAATTTTCGATTCTTGAACTTGAACCTGCCTGGCCGCCCGGTGAGTCCGTTTCCAGCATTAGAACGTCAAGCCCTTCTGATGCGCCATACACTGCTGCTGCCAATCCCGAGGGACCCGCGCCTATGATGACGAGATCACGCACCTGCGTTTGGTCAACAGTCTCGTTAAAACCGAGGCAGTCCGCAACTTGCTGGTTTGTTGGATTCCGAAGCACAATCTCGCCGCGGCAGATCATCACAGGTATCTCGCTAGCGGCAGTATGAAAACCATCAAGCAGGTTTTGTACCTCGGGATTGCGGTCGAGGTCTATGTAGGAGTACGGGTGTCCATTGCGCATCAGAAATTCTTTGATCCGAAGCGTAGCAGCGGAGTGCATTGATCCGACGAGCACAACATCTCCCATGCCGGCCGTCACCAACTCTACCCTGCGGAGAATGAAAGCCCGCATCAGGATCTCACCGAGCTCCGCATCAGTTTGCACCAAAGCCAGCATGTGTTGACGATCCAGTTCGATCAGCTCACCTTGCTTGGTGGCACGCGCCCGAAAGAGAGCAGGACGGCCAGAGAGCGCATTGACCTCACCAGTGAACTGACCTGGGCCGTGGATAGTGATAAGGGTTTCAACACCGCCCGAGGGGCGCACAATTTCGACCTCGCCGGAGACCACCACAAAGAATGGGACATTTCTATCTCCCTGCTCGACGAGCATCTGGCCACGCTGCATTGAACGCATATGGCCGTGCGATGAAATGCGACGAGTCTGTGCAGGCGTTAATGTGGGAAATACGTGTTCAACCAGAGAGCTGTTTAGTGGAAGTCCCCTACGTGTATCGCTCATAGGAGGTTGTTTACGCTCCGCCGTTATTAACGGCTTCTTTTCTTAGAACCCTTATCAGCATCGAGAGGCCGCTGCCTGTGCACCAATAGCAATTTGTAACTAATACATGTAGTTGAAATAACTTGAGCTCAATTCTCAACTTTGGCATTTGTACTTTGAGCCATGCACTGCGATGACGACCAGATCGTTCCCGTCAAGGACTCGGCCGTGAAGTCAGCCCGACTCATTAGGGGCGCGAAGGAAATCTACTATCCGGGTGCACCGCACGGCCTCACAGCCACGCATCAAGATCAGATCAACGCTGATCTGCTGGCCTTCCTGAGGTCCTAGACGTTGCAATAGGAGCTAATCAAGGCTCATTGGTGAAGGGCTGGCTGAGGTACATAACAATATAGCTTTACGTCATGGAGTATAATGCTGTAGTTACTGCTTCCTTACCACTGTTTACTATCTGCTTTCAGCTTTACAGTCTCATTCCTCAAAATTCAAGTTATACTAAAAAATACGTTTCAAACTAGCTTACACAAAATCTCCTTCCAATGGGTATCCTGCTTGCTCCC
>JBKPPX010000199.1:0-2204 GCA_046733815.1 Thermoproteota archaeon
ATTCTAATTTCTATAGATTAATATGCTATACAAGCTAATTTAGAGAAACTAGCTAAAAATAATCTACAAAAATATGATAGATATTTTATATTACTCTACAGCCATTTCTAAACTATATTCTATATATATCCTCCCACATACTTTATAGGCTTAGGCGCATAAGGGCTACATGATATCAATGGAACCCATATTGCCTGTTTAACTCTTTTACAAGATAATACATTCGCTCATAAGAAAGTTCAAGATTTTGTTGCTCTTCTAGTAGTGTCTTTATCTTTAGAAGATGAGCCTTAATTTTGCTTTCATTTCCTTCAAGAATTAATTCTGCAAATTTGTTCGCGTTGCTGATATAATTTTGAATATACTTTTTAGCTGACGGATTTTCCACTAAAAGTGCTATTATCAGGTCGGGAGCATCTGTAAAAATACTTCTGCAAAGCAAAGATTGTAGTCCAAAAGTTGTTCCAGAGACTTTTTTTAACAGTCTAAAATTTTCCTTTGCCAAAAAACTGCCAAAGATGACGTTTGTATAATGGGTTAGCCCCAACACTAAAGCAATTAACTCATCATGGATTTTAGGATTAGGTATGACTGTAATTAATGCGTCAGGGAAGAGACAATTAGAAATTGATAGTTCTGTCTCTTCGTCTTGAACAGGAATCAACAAAAAATTCATATTCTTAATATCATCTGCGCCAGGTCCAAACATTGGATGTATACATAATGGACGAATAGTACTTGAAATATTTTTTAATGCCTTAAATGATCGGTATTTTACAGAAGAGATTTCTGCAAGAACCGCTCCTGATTTCATTTTAGAGGCACATCGTTTGAGTGTTATTGGAATATTTTTGACGGGAACACAAAGAAATACTATATCTGCGTTCACAACACAATCATCAATATTATCACAGATTATAGAATTATCTATATGACTGTGGAAATGCGGATTGATATCATAAAGAAGAAGACGAGCATTATCTCTTTTTGAGAAATAATTTGTAAACCATGATCCCATCTTACCCCCTGCACCTATAACAGATATCTTTTTTATCATGAAATATTCTTTCATCATTCATAAAGCTGAGGACAGTACGTCTAATCCCTTTTCTAAAACTTCTTCGCTCTGACATGCAGAGATTCTGATGAACCTTTTATAAGAGCCTCCAAAACCACTTCCAGGAGCTATAGCCACTCCTAGCTCAAGCAGTTTATCTATAAGAATGATATCATCATCCGTACCTTCCCCAAGTTTTGGATAAACGTAGAGTGCACCATCTGGTGCTACAAATGACAATGACATTTTTTGCAGTCTGTTGCAGACAAATCGTAATCTTCTCTTTATTACTTCCACATTTCCACTAATACTCTCTCCAATTGCTGATAATGCAGAATATTGCATCGGTTCAGCAACACTGGTTAAAGCAACAGATTGAATTTTGCTCATTTTAGTAATTATGTTCTCATTAGATATTGCATATCCAACCCTAAATCCGGTCATAGCATGACCTTTTGAAAATGATGATATCATTATGCTTTTCTCATAGCCGTAATCTAAAATGCTTTTGAATCCATTAAAAGAGTAATCAGAATAAACTTCATCGCTGAGAATATAAAGACCATAATCCTTTGATAGCTCTATGATCTTGCGCATGGTATTGTCATCCAGAATCTTGCCGGTAGGATTATTGGGATAATTTAAAATTATCATTTTTGTATTGCTGTTTACTAACTCCTCAAACCTTTTTAAATCAGGATTCCATTTTTCTTCTAACGTGGTTTTTATTATTTTTGTCTTTGCTCCTATGAAATCTGCGCATTCTCTATAAGCGGGCCATGCAGGCTCTACGGAAATGACTTCATCACCCGACTTTACCAATGAAAGAATAGCGGAGAAGACAGCAAATCTTCCTCCTGGTGTAACTATAACTTGTTCATCGCTAATATCATCTCCCGCCTTTTGTGCAATTGCTTGCCGCAATTTTGGAATACCACGGGTTTCAGTATAATGATATTGTCGAAGGTCATATATTCTGCCAAGAGTTTCTTTCACAATTTTTGGAGGCAAATAATCTGGCTCTCCTACTTCCAAGTGAATAATATTTTTGCCTGTCGCTTGAAGATGTTTTGCTTTCATGAAAATACTCAGATGAGTTTGTCTCTGTGGATTATCATTTTGTTGTTCATTCTGTAATCTCACTGAT
>JBKPPX010000200.1:0-11623 GCA_046733815.1 Thermoproteota archaeon
AATTATCCATATTGCAAAGGTCATGATTACGAAAGGAGAGATAAAAAAGAATGACTAGACGTGAAGTTTTGCTGTCAGTAGAAATTCCTGATATGGATATACAAGAATTTATTGCATGGGAGGATTTCAAAGGAGCTTTTGTTAGAGATGAATACATCTTTCTAAACAAAGAAGAGGAAATGGAAGAAAAATTAGTTATCTAGGAAACAAAATTATTTTTGAATTTTTAAATTTCATAGAAAACCCTATCTAATTTTGTTGGAAGAAAGGACACTAAAGTAGAACTTTCCATTAATGGTATGTCTAATATATGATGTAAAAGGAATAATAAAGACGATAATAACTTATTCAAAGAAAATTATGACATATTGCATACTGTGTATTATAAAATATAGTATAAAATATAGTATAAAATATAGTATAAAATATAATTATTTGGACATTAAAAATAGTTTATCAATGAATTATTATTTTCTTTGAATCTCTTTCTCTCTTTCAGAATAGCTGGTTAAAGTATAAGAAATAGATAATTGATATATCTAAAATCATGATAGAAAACATCAGAATAATTTTATTTGCAATTTTGGCATTATTAAATTTTTTATCTGTAGATTTTATTTATGATTACTCTGCTGCTGCCGCAGAACCAATTGTTAATGATCCTAATCTAAAAGTAGAGATTGTGTTTAAAGGGATTGAGTTTCCCACAAGCATGATATTTTTAGATCAAGATGATATTTTGGTTTTAGAGAAAAATAATGGCGTAGTAAGAAGAATTGTAAATGGTATGAGTTTATCAGAACCATTACTTGATGTTAATGTTGCTAACGCAAATGAAAGAGGAATGCTAGGAATTGCTGTTGCAAAAAATGATGTTGAGAATAATACTAATATTTTCTTATACTATACAGAATCTAAAGAAAGAGATGGTAACGATGATTGTAATACATCAACTAATTGTAATAAAGGAAATGATCCTCTTGGGAACCGTCTTTACAGATATGAATTAATACATGACAAACTAATGAATCCTAAACTTCTCTTGGATTTACCAGCGACACCTGGACCCGCTCACAATGGTGGCGTCATCACACTTGGACCTGATAAGAATGTATATCTTGTCATTGGTGAGCTTACGTTGATGAGAACACAAGCTTCCAATGTACAAAAAGGATTAGCACCTGATGGAAGAGGTGGCATACTTAGAGTTACTCAAGATGGCAAAGTAGTAGAGGGAGGAGGAGTTCTGGGCAATACAACTCCTCTAAATCTATACTATGCATATGGAATACGCAATAGCTTTGGTATCGATTTTGATCCCGTGACAGGAAAGTTATGGGATACTGAAAATGGTCCAGGTTTTGGTGACGAACTTAACCTTGTTGAACCAGGATTTAACAGTGGATGGAATAAGATGCAAGGAATATGGGAAGTAAAAAGAGGTAATGAGGGAAACATTGTACTATATCCTCCTAATGGCTTAGTAGACTTTGGTGGAAAAGGAAACTATAGCCTTCCTAAATTTGTATGGAATAGTACAGTGGCTCCTACTGCAGCCAAGTTTCTATCTTCTGATAAATTGGGCACACAATATGAAAACGACTTATTTATAGGAGATGGCAATAACGGAAACATTTACCATTTTGATTTGAATAATGATAGAACAGAACTTGCTCTTCAAGGATCACTTGCTGATAAAGTAGCAAATAATATTTCAGAAAATCAAGATATAATATGGGGTAAAGGATTTGGCATAATTACTGATATACAAGTTGGACCTGATGGTTACCTCTATATTCTTTCAATCAATCTTCCACAGGAAAGGGGAACCATATTTAGAATAGTTCCTGTAGTATAATGGGAGGAAGCAAAACAGAGTTTTTCTTAAAGCTATTCTTGATATATCATTACCTCATGGTTGTATCTTTTCTTCAATTCTATACAATGCTATATCAATATAGTCATCAGTAATCAATGAAGGTATCTTGAGCTGAAGTGTTTGCGGTAAGATAGAATTTATTTGTTGTAGTATTTGTATTCTTTTATCAAGTTCAAACTCCTCATTGCATTTTTTTATGAGCATCGAGACTAAAGTTTCTACTTTACCTTTCATCATAATAGGTTTCACTCTATATATTTTAGTAAAAGAAAGATCTAAATATTTTACAGCTGTCGCATTTATCAACCATAAATTTATTGTCTGATAGAAAAACTGCTCTAGAAGTACCACCTTCAAAAATAACACCGCACTGCTTACACTGATGTAGATATACCGGATTTGGTGATGCTATTTTTTTATAACGTGTTTTGAGATTCATATATATTATAATACTTTAAAGTATTAAAAGGTAATATACAAATGCATAATCATAAGTATATACTTATATCTAACTAGGATATAGTAATTGTTGAAGTTGTTGTTTGTTTTATGGTAATACAAACTAAAACAAGATTATTTAGAGTAATGGCAAAATCCAAGAATCAAGTTACTGCACGACATACAATCTTTTTAGAGAAAGCTTTTGTTGAAGATAGTCTTTTTCCATTCAAAGCAGGTGATGTTCTACTAATAAGAATAGACCCAGATAATGAAAGGTTGATAATTACTAAAGCTAATAGAAGTAGCAGCACCAATAGAGATACACGTCCTTCTCATAATCAGAAAAGTTACAAATAATTAATTATTATAATAATTTCTAAAAGAAAAGTACAATTAAAAGCATGATATAATATCTTAGACTTTGATTATAATGGGACACATATTGATTTAGACAGGTTTTTCTATTCTCTTATTATGCAAACTTCAAATTGCTCTGGAGGAAGTACGCCTTAATTATTTTTGACGAGTCTTGTAAACTTAAGTACCATACTTCTTTGAATTCTTCTTAACAAGGAGCAAACTCTTTGTCCCGGTAATTGTGACAAAGAATTGTAAGATGATGAATTATTTTATCTAAAATAAGGCTGAATACACTTTTGGAAGCGAGATGTCATATCTATAGTTTATGTTCATATGACCATCATCAAACTCTTCATAATAATGCTTGATATTCATCTTCTCAAGCTTAGAGTGTAGTATCCTTGTTCCCCACTGAAGGTTAAACTCATCTCTTGTTCCACAATCAATGAATATTAATTTGAGCTTTTTTAGATTGCTCTTGTATTTTTCAATCATCCTCACTGGATCCTTGGAAAGCCACCGATTCCAGACTTTTTCCAACATCTCTCCTGTTTCAATATCGAAAGGTAAATCGACACCCCTATTTTCTGAATTAGAATTTGGCGAATAATGAGCTGCCATTGCAAATATATTCAATGGAGGTCCATCGCTCTTTTGATGTCGATTAGGTTTCTTCCAGAATTTTTCGAGCCACTTTTTTGGGCTGCCGCCTGCCGTCCTAAAAGCATCAAGAGCCTTTGGAAAATCTGGGAGATAGCAATATTCAAAAGCTGCATCTCCAGAATGGTCAACTAATCCCTGAAATACTTCTGGATGGCGCATACCTAGCACAAGAGCACCATAACCCCCAGAAGATTTTCCCCAAACTGCATGAGAGGATGTGTTATAAGTTTTATCAACAAATGGTACAATTTCATTTACAATATAGTCTTCATATCTTCCTGTAGCCGATGAATTGATATACTGATTTCCTCCAAATCTTGTAAAACAATCGATTAAGACTAAGATCATTGAACCACATTTGCCTTCTGAGATCAATCTATTCATTCGAGCTTCAATGTTCTCCCCAAGAGGATCAGCATTTAATAACATTTTTCCATTGCCGCCAAAGCCGGCCAATCCAAACACTGTAACATATCCTTTTGAATAAGACTCTGAATAGCCTGGAGGGAGATATATTATTACCTCTCTAACATAAGGATCCTTTAAAGGATTGGATTTAAGAATGGTGCTTTCATGTGTATGAGTTACTATTTTTCCTTTAAGTCCTTTCATTTCCAAATACAATATCAAGTTAGATATTTATTGATTAAAAGCATAACTGAATAACCTAAACTAAATTATGAGCAAAATGAAATACTCTCTTTTTTCAAATAGGCATGCCATAATCCTTGACGCATATGCCACTTTGGACATACTGATAGAAGAGTGTCTAACTTTTTTAAAGTCATTTGATGTTAACACATAACCAAAAGAGATATTGTTCACTAAAAAAATAGAAGAGAAAATTAAAGAGCAAAAAGCAGTAGCAATATTTGACAACAATAGATAGCAGTAAAAAGCCGTAACACTATGTTCTTTTGGTGAAGTTGATTAACAATATATATAAAATCAATAATAGATAAAGCTAGAATAGCTAGACTAGCTACAGTAGATACAGAATGTAATCCGCACTTGGTACCAGTTGTGTTTGCGTTTGATGGAGTGTATTTCTATATACCTATAGATGAGAAAACTAAGCAAGAACCTTCTAAACCTGAAAAGCTAAAAAGAGTCAAGAACATTCAGACAAATCCGAATATTGCATTACTTATAGATGAATATAATGAAGACTGGACAAAACTCTATTTTGTTATGATACAGGGAAGAGCTTCGTTGATAAGTAATAAAAAAGGAGAGCAACAAAATGAACTATTATTATTAGAAAAAGCTCACAAATTACTCTCAGAAAAATATCACCATTATCAAAAAATTGGTATTGGAGAATATGTTATAATGATATATCCATACAAGATAATGAGTTGGAAGAATAATGAATAATGAATGAATAATGAATGACCTAGGATTAATTCATTACATTATTATTAATATTATTCTTCTTTTATTTAGCAAACTTTGAGAGCTCTTTTGTTTTATCAATCATATTATCAACATCTCTACCTATAGATACGAAGTTGTATCCAAATATTATATGGCCGACCCCCATCTGCTTTATTCTCTGTATATCGCTGCCAATATTGTCAATTGTTCCAGTCAATGGAAATCTTTGGCCTTCATTCGATTGGTTTTTTGAATCAATTATATTAGGATAGGTTAAAAGTATCACTTCAAATTTATTTGGATCTTTATTTGTTTTGTTTGCCATATCTTTAATAGTCTTTATAGTATTTTCCACATATTCAAGATCAAGCGCTCCAGCTGTCACACCTAACCACCCATTTGCATCATAATTTACAATTCTTGAATATGTATTTGGACTAAATCCTCCAAGGTAAATTGGAATATGAGGCTTTTGAATAGGTTTAGGTCCTATTTTTGATGCCGGAATATCGTGGTATTCTCCTTTGAATTCTACAATATCGTCAGTCCATATCTTTTTTAATACTTGAATAAATTCATCTGCTCTTTTACCTCTATCTTTAAAAGGAATACTAGAGACCTGATATTCGTCTTTTGACCAACCAATCCCAAGACCACATACAGATCTTCCTTTTGATAGAACATCAAGTGTAACAAACCTTTTTGCTAATATTACAGGATTGTGAAAGAGCATATCTATTACACATGTTCCTAACGCAATTTTGTTAGTACTTGCAGCTACATAGGAAAGTGTTTCTAATGGGTCAAATACTTTCTGGTACTCCGTAGGAAGACTACCATCTGGAGTTCCACCATAGGGAGTTTGTGGATGTATAGGCCACAAAAGTCTCTCAAAAACCCATAAAGAATCAAAATCCTCTTGTTCAGCTAGCTTTGCAGTCTGAACTACATTTTCTCGGGTAGCTTGTTCACCAGCTACTGGTAAAAGAATACCAATTTTCAAGGTAATTTGAAATTAAGTTACTTCTATTAAAAGCTAGTAGTGTTATGCCTAATCTCCTATTTAACAAACATACAGGACACAGAGTCATTTAGCTATGTGTTGTAATATTTTATAGCTATGCCAATTTTATTCTGTAAATACGTTAGTATATAAATTTCTGACATAGTAATCAAAGGATATTTGGTGACTAAGTAGTGTGTAGTAACATATTTTATAGTGCTATATTATTATAGTAGTGAAAGTAGAACAATAAACATCTTTACTACAATATATAATACTATAAATTAACTTGCAGCATCTTTGTCATCCCACGCTTTCGCTGTCTTCTTGTGCTTCAAATCTATTTTTGTCATCCTTGTAATCTATTCTAGATTAGATGACACATTTTTTAGATGAGAGAATATTTTTCTAACAGATATATGTAATGTATTTGCGAAAATAAAAGTAGAAAATAGCAACAACAGTATTGCAATTAAAAAGATTATATTAGATAGTTAATTTATCGCCTATGTGGACCTGGGCCACCTGGACCAAATCCTCTTTCATCAGACACGACGCCATATATTGGAGTATTTCCATAATGTTCTTCTACCCTTGTAGGATCAATCCATATGCTTATTACCCCTTCTCCTAATACGCGGACAGATGTAGGTACGTCTTCTACTATACCATCAGGAAGATTTATAGCAGAAGTGCCATTAAATGTCTTTATTCCATTCTCTTCAGAAATGTCTGTAACATTGAAATTAGCAATTGAATGACTGTGAGGTTCAGAACCATTAACCATTATCATCCTAACGTTTGCACTAAAAGTTATATCAGAAGCATTAGCGGTAGTCTGATTTGTGAGAATATTCCCTTTCCAGTCTCCAGACACAATCCATTCGGGATTTCCTGACTCGTCATCTTGAACACTTGCAATTCTACCAAAAGAATAATCTCCCGGGATCTGTGTACGTAGATATGGTTGAGCAAAAGTTAAATTAGAAATTGTCAAAGTAAATAATAAACCCACCATAACAATAGCAGATAAAATTAATTTCTTCATTACAGTAAAATATCAACAACGTATATTAGAATTTATCTATAAAAAGTATAGAGAATATATTGAGAATGAAGATTTTAGCTTCTGTCAAAGACCTGTATTCTATCGTTATTTCGATCTACTACAAATATCTTTCCTTCTGAATCTATTGCAAGTCCCAATGGAAAGTTCAATTGTCCCTCTCCAAAGGCGGTTATGAACTTACCATTGATGTCAAACACCGAAATTCTATTATTGTCTGGTTCTGATACATATACATTACCTTCAGGATCAATTGCAATTCCTCCAACACCGCCTAACTGACCTTCTCCAGTACCAGACGATCCAAAGCTTCTCAAAAAGTTACCATTGTTATCAAAGACCTGTATTCTATTATTTCCCATATCTCCTACATAGACATTGTTTTGCGAATCTACTGCAATGTCAGTTGGTGTAATAAATTGACCATTACCTGTACCTGCAGATCCCCATTCCTTCATTAAATTACCGTTACTGTCAAACTTTACAACATGATTATTTTCTCCAAAATCAGAAACATAAACATAACCATCAGAATCAACAGCAATACCTGCAGGATTGATGAATTGACCAGAACCTAATCCTACTGCGCCCCATGTATCAAGAAATGTACCATTTGAAGTGAACTTTTGTACTGCAAATGAAGGGTCTCCAAAGTCTGTTACATAAACATTGTCTTCTGAATCAATCGCAATAGACGTAGGATTTGAGAAATAATTTGGTCCAAAACCAAGAGAGCCCCAAGAATCTAAGAAAGAGCCATTATTCGAAAATTTTTGAATTTGATTTGAGGTGGCAGTAAAGTCTGTTACATATACATTACCTTCAGAGTCTATTGAGATATCGTTAGGTTGAGAAAAACTGCCTTGTTGTCCTCTACCTGAGCGACCCCATTGATTAACAACCATATATTGTTCCTGTGCATAAGAATTTTGCAAAATAAAGGTAAAAAGAAATGTTGCAATTGCCATTAACACAACCAATTTTTTCATTTACAAAAGATAAAAACTGATACTATAAATACATTACATTGTAAGGAATATAGATTTGTTGTTGGATCAAGCAATCAATTTCTTTCAGAATATATGATTAACTAATTCCTTAAAGATAAAGTAAATATAATTTCTACATAATGTTATTACTTCTAAGAGCAATTATACTTACATTTGAATATCCAAGTGTACTAAAAAGTTCTACAGCCCAATCTCTAATTCTTGCAAATGAAAAAAGATTTCTACAATTTATGCTGTGAAGATATAATGACATAAGCAGAAATTAATGAATGTAAGACTACAAGATATAGATGCATAGTCACAGGAGAGGCCATGAAGAGTGTTAAAAAGGGCAACTTTCAAAATTGCAACTTAATTATAGGGGACATATCGAATACAGTATTGATGCTGTGTTTCACCTTCACACAGACAGGTCAGAGCATACGAAGGACATTAGATGTTCATAGCTATATAAGATAGTCTTGGCATAGTTGAGTAAATACATAATAGTTGAGGGGCTCAAATTGTCGGATACCAAAGGATAAAATTTGTAATCAAGGGACAATAATAATATACTAGAATAAGCCAGTTTGGATATTCACAGATATGATGATTAAAATAGTCGCCTCTTTAAAATTGGCAGTAACATTACTTGTAGTCAATATATTAGTAGGTGCAATTTCATTTAATATTTACATAAATTATCAACAGATCTATGCTCAAAATGTCGATGACGACACCAATACTAATAGCGATACCGATGGTAATTCGATAAGTTTTACAAAGTCAATTAATTTAACTAATAATACCAGAGATTCTGTTTATGGACAAGTAGCTTCATATAAAAATAATGTGTATGTGGTATGGCAAGAAAATAATCCAGATTCTTTTCGTGATAATAAAGCCAATGGTATATACAACAATTATAGAAACTATGACATATACATAAAGAAAAGTATTGATGGAGGATTAACATTCGGCAAGGAAATCAATTTAAGCAACAATCCAGGTTTTTCTGAACATCCTCAGATAGCTATTTCTGGGAATAATGTATATGTTGCATGGATTGATGATGATAATACTTTATCATCATCAGCAACAATAGCTAAAAACAAAGAAATTTTATTTAGAAAAAGTATTGATGGTGGGAATACTTTTGATAAAATAATTAATTTAAGCAATAGCAGTAATGCAGACTCATATAATCAAGAAATAGCTGCAGCAGAAAATAATGTTTATATTGTATGGCAAGACACTATTGGGCCAACTGCCGATTATGATACTGCTAGCGGTATTAATGCCGATAATAATAGTGATAGAATCAGCAGCGTTAGTGGCAAAAAGAATAGCAGTATAGTACTTAGAGCAAGCACAGATGGCGGTAATACCTTCGAAAAGATAAAAAAACTAAGCAATAATGCATTCGAGTCTTATCCAAAAATTACTGCCTTTGAAAATAGCGCCTACGTAGTATGGAACGTAGGTATAATTGGTGATGTCAGTCATGATGATAATAGTAGCAGTAATAATATACACAATGGAATATTCTTTACCAAAAGCATAGATAATGGAAATAGTTTTAGTGATACAATAAAGCTAAATAGTGATTGGAATTCTATAGGTGAATCCCAAATTGCAGCATATGGAAACAATATCTATGTTGTATGGGGGGGAAATCCTGATGAAAAGGTTGTAGGTAATATGTTCTTTGTAAAAAGCTCTGACAATGGGAATAGTTTTCTACAGCCTTTATCTCTTACTGATGAAAAGAATTCATTAAATGTCGAGGTAATAGCTGATAAAAATAATATAGTGTATGTGGCATGGCAAGCTCTCCTTCCAGATGGCAACGAAGAAATACTTTTCAAAAAGAGTTCAGATAATGGAGCTACTTTTACAAATATGAATGAAAACATAAGCAAGAATGAAGGCATTTCAGAATGTACATCTATATCTGTGTCTGAAAATAATAAGGTATATGTTATCTGGGAAGATGATACATTTGGAAATCATGAAATTCTTTTTGCAAAAAATATCTAAGTAGTTGGGGATAAGAACAGATAAAATAATAGTATGGGAAGAATGCGTAGGATCAATGATTCATCATTAAAATCTAGGAAGAGGCAGATAACTTTAGCTTTGAAATTAATAAGGAATGTAACGAAGCTAAGTTAACAATAAACTAAACTTGCTTTGTTCAAGGGCGGACACCCCAGTAATGAATTTGAAATCATTAGAAAGAAAGAGCGAATAAAATTGAAATCTGGCAGATCAGTCAATAAATTATCTGAAAGAATAAATAAAATAGATTATCAAGGCATTAGTAGCACTGCTACGACCCCAATTACTGGAAAGCACAAGGATTATTTAGACAATCCGCTGGTTAAGTATTACTAAAGCTAATGCTGTCAGTAGTATAGCTAATTATAATAGTGTAAGTTAAGGATATACTTATTTATAAATCTTTTTTATATCTTTTCCTACCATTAGATATCAACTAGATGTCTAAGAAAGAAGAAAAACGAAGAATTATTATATTTCCCATCAATTATTATTACTATCAATAACACCATATGATTAGAAAACTCAAAAGTGACAAATCAACTGGTATGGTTACAATAGAAATCAGTAGGGATGAACTTAGAGACGTCATTGATTCAATTGATAATATGATAGACAGACAACAAAGAATATTGTTAGAAAACCTTCCGTCTGATGAGGCGGATAGGCAAAGACTAGATAATTACAAAGCATTAAAAGAAAGCCTTAGGAAAGTCTGGGAGTCTGTTATGGGGTAGTATAGTGATATAAAAGAAACATATAATATTATTTTTACCAACGCTTTAGTTTGAATTATAGTTACCGCTATGGTTGCCATAATAGATTGCATAATTAAGATTCATTTTTCCCATCCTGCTGAAGCTGTGCCACTATTATACCTTTGTTTAGAGCCATACATTAGAGTATAATAAGAATATAGTTGGATGTGATGACTGGAAAAGAAAGTGATTATTAGCAGAGAAATAACTATATCTTAAACAAGCGAGATTTCATATAGAAACTACAAAGATAAATTGATAATAGATATAAGATTCCATAGTACTACATTACTGGATAATGTCATATCCTAAAGATATTTTCTCTAGAATCTTTCAAAAAGATGATATCTCCGATGATCAGCTACTGTATCCAAAAGAAGAAGAAGTCTTAGTACCTGAGATAGACGATATACTACAAACCAATATCTTCAACATTATGATAAACAGAAGGTCGCAAAGAAAATTTGAAAATAAACAGGTTGAAGATTGGAAAATTGAAATGATATTTGCTGCAGCTGATACAGCCCCTACTGCTGGAGGCTTTCAAGGTTTTGAAATTTATCACATAAAAAGTCCAAAAATTAAACTGGAGCTTGTAGATGCCTCCAACAAACAGCCATATGTAAATGCTCCAGTTGTTTTAGTTTTCTGCATGAACCCATCAAGAGTAAAAATGAATTTTCCACATCATATCCTAAAGAAATTTTCTATGCAGGATGCAAGTCTTGCAGCAGCATATTCTCAGCTTGCAGCACACGCCTTAGGTTTAAGTTCTGTATGGATAGGTATGATAGATGAAGAAAAAGTTATGCAAGCACTAGGAACAGATCTTGTACCTTCATCAATTCTTTGCTTAGGCTATCCACTGAAGATACTTCAACCTAAACCAAAGAGGAATCTATTAGAATTAATTCATGAGGTTTAGTTTTTTTAAGTTTTCAGTAGTTTATCTAAAGAGAATTCCTGATAACTTAGTCTTGTAATATTTTTTTATTCTATTATTGTGAAACTAATAGAGCCTTGTAT
>JBKPPX010000201.1:0-3118 GCA_046733815.1 Thermoproteota archaeon
TCCGATCAACTCCCTGCAAGTATAAATGGAACAATACAATGTATGCAACAAGGACAATGTTACTCAGAACAATTTGAGGGAAAAGAAGCAAAGCATTGTAACTTTATGATGAGTAACCAATAACCCTTTATATCAAGAGTGTATATCCCATCGAAGAAAATATCTCTCTTCTTTCTTCCCACCTATGAAATTTCTCTCCAACACATACACCAACCTGTAATTGAAGCAAATACAAAGGATTCCATAGAAAGTAAGCCTAACCAATCTAAGAAAATAGAGAGTATAGCACTAATCAATCCTACAATTAAACAATAGATCAGTACCTTCTTAGGTGTAAAGCAGGCGTCTTCTCGCCCTCCCCCTCACTATTATTCATAATATCTACTACTCTTGCCGCGTCCACTTTTTCTATTAACATACCAGTTGCGTATAATCCATATTATAGCTGTTACCACTATTATGATCCCAGCCCAAAATAATAAGTTGCTTATACCAAATATGGGTCCTGCAGTAGGATCATATGGATACTGAGAAGCACATTCTTCTAACTGGTCTTGTGTATCTGGTCCTGTAAATGTTGTTTGATTTGGGTTCTTCTTGGTCATGCATTCGATTATCTTGACTGTTGTTGGTGCTGCTATTGTTGCAGCCCATATACCTAATCCTAAAGATACTGCAGTTATGATTATACCCATGATTAAGAGTAGTTTAGGTTTTGTTATCATGTCTTACTTCTTCCTTCTTCTTACATTATGTCAGTCGTTTAGAATCCTCGAAATCCTAATAATGCTCTCAAACTTGTATTTAGTAGCAGCCAGCTAGCCGCCATCGATATCGCCACTATCTTCTCCGCCACCGCTGCTGCTACTATCATCTATCGGTGTTGCTGTTTCTGATGATTTTGTAATAGTGAATCTATCTATTATTTTTCCATCTGCATTGTCATAAAAAGTACCAACCAATGTCTTTCCATTAGCTGATACATCCACGTTAAGAAATCCAAATAAATTCTTATACTTAACTGCTGTCAATTCATTGACAATGTACGTGCTAGTAGGAGGGGCACCAGCAGTACCTACTGAGGCTATTACAAGTCCATCTATGTTACGATAATTGCTTAAATCGTTACTTGTTATTATTGGTTGTTTACTGTCTTCAGAATTAAATTTAAGTGGATATGTTCTCTCATATGTGTGAGCATGTGCTTGTAATATCAGATGTACTCCATATTTCTCAAAGAGTGGATGGTATATGTCCACTAGATTATGGTCATACGGACCAACTAAACTACACTTACAATTAGGATACTCATCTATGCTGCACTCACAGTCAGGGTACATAATTCTATGAAAGAATGGTATAATCCAATCTATATTAGGATTAGAAGAAGCCTTTTCTAGGTCACTTTGCACAAAGGCTAATTGTTCTTTTGCTTTATCATTACTCATATCAAGATATTCTTCTTCTGTTGCAAGTGCAATAAAATGAACATTCTGATAGTCAAATGAGTAATATTCTTCTGTAAGACCAAAGTGGCTCATGAGTGCTTCTAGGTCTGCTCCGGTATCATGATTGCCTATTGTTATCTTCATTATGGCATCAATAGGCTTTGTTATATCAAACCAACACTTCTCAGAATCTTCATATGAATAGTCACCTAATCCAAGTAATATTTCTGGAGTTTTGTCTAGTATGTTATTTACTGTATCTGTTGTATCATCTGTGCAAGCCCAATCACCTGCAGCTGCAAAGTTAAAGTCAGAGCGGGACGGTGCTGAATTATTATTATTATTATTATTATTGAATTCTGTTAAACTTACTATTTTAAATGAATCAATCATCTTTTGTACAGGTGGAAAGTAATCGGCGTATCTGGTTTCATTTGCAGCATATGTAATATGATATGCTTTATTGCCTTTTATCGTCCAGACTTGCATTATCTTTTGTCCTTCATTATTAATATAGACTATTTTATGTGCAAGAGTATTATTATTACCTTTAAGGTTAATTGTGTTTGATTCAAGAACACTGGCCTGTTGTCTTATGAAATTAATCTGTGCACCAGAATATTGATCTGGCGTTAGACTCTGAGAAGAAGATAAATTTTGTATTCCTACGCTAAAGGCTGCCGGGGGAGATCTATAGAAAGCACTTTCTTTTGGTGAGAGGAATCCAACAATGATATTAAAATTACTTGTTTGAGAAGATTGACCGGGTTCTACCTTTTTCCAATCAGAAGGATATTGCATCAATATTCCATAAGTAGAATTTTCATAGGTCTTGAAAATAGTGTCATTTATTTGCGCTAATGCATTTTGTTGATGTGTAATGATGCTAGGACTAGGAGGAGCAACTGATAATATTGAAACAGCTATGAGTATCATCATAAAAGTGGACAAAATTAGTTTACTCTTACTATACAACTGATTTAGTGATTAGTAATCGGTAATTAAAATTTTCTAAAATAAATTTTAGAACTTTACATCATTATCTGTAGAACCAGTAGTTGATTGGTGGCTACATCCTTTTCTACTAATCTTGTTGCTGTAAAGCACTGTAATAGTAAAGAGTCATATGCACAGACTTATCTTAGAGTATGTAAATTGTATTATACAACAGTTACCGAAAGATCTTAGTAATAACAAAAAATAGTTAAATAGATCATCAGTGTGTACTGTCAAAGAAGCTGATAGCTAATTAGAAGAGTATTATGTTCTTAAGTATTATTATTTATTTCTGCTCCATGTGTGATGAGATAAAGCCCTACAATCAACTAACATTTGGAAGGTTATTATAATAAAGGCATTTTTATAATACATATAGCAAGAAAGGCAAATAAGTATCATTCTTCTTCTCTTCCAGTATCTAGTCATGAGTCTACTTTGCTGCAATTTGATTATTTGACGATGGTGTAATTCTATAAATTATCCCATCTTCAAATGACACGATATATAAAAAACCATCTGGACTAGTTGCGATATCCGTTATGCTGCCAAAGCCAGAACCAAAAATAATTGCAGATAATTCCTCTTCATTATCAACTACAAGATCGACTAGACCTGATTGACTAGCGTCAAACTTTAGTCCAGTCCTGTCATCATTGACTTCAAGATAATAT
>JBKPPX010000202.1:0-3219 GCA_046733815.1 Thermoproteota archaeon
CCTCCTCCTCCATCACTAACGTAAAAGCCGCAAACAGTATTGATACTACCATCAACTACACAGACCTGCAGACAAATCAAATGATTACAACGCTTCCCACAAGCATGTCGATCCTGTGTTAACTCTTGTTGTAGGTGGAAGCCAAGGCCCACAAAGTGTATTCTGTAACGACGTTAGTTCTTAGAATGAGAGAATTAGAATTCCCAAGGTCAGCAGGAGCTAAAAGTGTATGTGAACACTATATATTATCAGCTATTATAAAAATCGGGACAACCCGATAACTTAGCGGAACCTAGTCACTCGAGAGTCATAAATATAGGCCTGCAAGATCGTTCTTGCATGGTTAAGGTAATCATCAGACCTATGCGAGAAGAGGATCTAGATGAAGCGGATAGGATCATGAGGTTGGCGTTTGGAACCTTCCTTGGCATGCCTGAACCATTAAAATTCAACGGCGACACCGATCTTGTACATACGCGGTATTGGGCTGACCCCCGCGCAGCGTTCGCAGCGGAAGTTGACGGCAAGATAGTAGGCTCTAATTTTGCACTAGACTGGGGAAGCATGGGCATACTCGGTCCACTGACGGTCGATCCAGAATACTGGGACAAGGGCATAGCACGGCTTTTACTCGACCATACTATGAAGATCTTTGAAATGTGGGGTACAAAGCACATAGGCCTCTTCACCTTTGCACAGAGCAGTAAACATGTATACCTTTACCAAAAATACGGCTTCTGGCCAAGGTATCTGACTGCAATTATGTCCAAGGAGGTCGACAAGTTTCTGAGAAATACAAGCGTTGATGTAATATATTATTCAAAACTGAACTCTGACAAGCAAAAGAAAGACGTAGTGCAGAAATGTGCTCAATTAACCGGCTTGATACTTGAAGGACTGGATCTGAAAAAAGAGATTAACTCAGTCGAAAATCAAAAACTCGGTGAAACGATCCTTCTAAAGGAGGATGGCACTATAGAAGCAATGGCAATATGCCACTTTGGGCCGAATACAGAGGCGGGAAGCGGAACCTGCTATATAAAGTTCGGTGCTGTCAAGCCCGGGTCTAACTGTGCAAAGTTGTTTGATAGTCTGCTTCATGCATGCGAGCAGTATGCTGATTTGCAAAATGCTGCACGGCTTGTGGGCGGTGTCAATACTGGACGCCACAATGCCTACAGAAGGATGATTGAACTAGGCTTTCGCACTGACATGCAGGGTATTGCAATGCACAGGCCGAACGAGCTGGGCTATAATCGAGAAGAAATGTACCTGATTGATGACTGGAGATAAAGGAGATAACACGCAGAGATGAGAAGCACATAACAGCTTTTATACGTGCCAGAGTCTGGAAAAGTAGCTTTTTTTTCTTGAACGATTTTTCATTTTTAGCGGGCCCCGAGAGATTCGATAGAGAAACCTTCAGAAAAAAGACTCAATCTAGAGGACATTCGAGGTTGATAAGAAGAAGAAGAAGAAGAAGAAACTAGCGAAAGCAACCTATAGGGGAAAGGATTTCTTTTACTTTTGCTGCCAGAGCTGCCAAAAACGATCTTTGGAAATGACTACTGCAATTTATATATAATAAGTGTAGCAGATGGCGTGGTGCAAAAGATTTTTTGTAGTGCATTCTTATGGACAAGAATTGTCTAGACTAATCCGCTTTACATTGGTAAATGTAAACTCATTTAATCATAGAAGTTGAAAAGGGCTCGTAGCATGCAACAAAAAAAGAATCTGATGGCAGGGCAGGCAAAAATTGATGATTTTGATAATGATGATTATTATTATCATTATTATCAATGGGAATGGGAGAAGATAGAGAGGTGAGCGAAGGGAAAAAAGAAACGATCTTGGTCACCGGCACCAGTGGTAGGATTGGTTACGCTATAGCAAAGAGATTGGCTGAGGAGCAACAATCCTTCAACGTCATCGGCTTTGACCTCAAGGCACCATCGCATTCTCTACCAGGCGCTAAATGCTTGTACGTGGATCTAACTAATGAAAAAAGCACGCTCCAGGGGCTGCAATCCATCCGTGACCTCCACGGTGATCGCATAGCCTCTGTAATTCACCTTGCTGCTTATTATGATTTTTCAGGTGCGCCGAGTCCTCTGTATGATAAAGTTACTGTTGGAGGTACCCGGCGCTTGCTTCGGCTGCTTCAGGATTTCAAGGTCGAACAGTTCATCTTCTCCAGTACTATCTTGGTACAAGCTCCCTCCAGGCATGGAGTCCGGATTAACGAGGATTCGCCGCTTGATATTCCGCCTAAATGGGCATATCCAAAATCAAAGATCGAAACTGAGAAGGTGATCCATGCGGAACGTGGGAACATCCCCATCGTAATTCTACGTATCGCAGGCGTGTACGATGACCTGTGTCATTCGATACCGTTGGCGCTGCAGATACAACGCATCTACGAGCGAGACCCCGTAGCCTATTTCTCTCCAGGAGACCCTTCCGGCGGTAGGCAGCCCTACGTGCATAATGATGATGTGGTGGACGCAATCTTGCTTGCGTTCGCACGGCGTAAGGAACTATTGCCCGAAGTCATACTACTCATCGGCGAGAGCGAGTCCCTCAGCTATGATGAACTCCAGCGCTCCTTTGGACAATTAATATACGGCGTGGAATGGAATACGCGGGCAATTCCCCCGCTGGTGGCCAAGACCGGTGTACGGCTGTTGAAGCTTCTGGGACTCGGAAGATCCGCGTCAATTGCACCTTGGATGATCGATCTCGCCCAAGACACTATGGAACTCGATATCACCCGCGCCCGCACCATGTTGGGTTGGAAGCCCCAGCACTCCTTGCGAGACACCATGCCCAAAATGGTATCAGTACTCAAAGCAGATCCTTTTACTTGGTACCATGAGAACGAGCTCAAATTACCACGACGGCTGAGGAAACTGATGCCTGTCGCTGTGAGTACGGGGATCAGCTAAATTGTTTGCAGCGGCATTGCCATGGCGCCTGTTTTCAGGAAAAACCTCTTGTACTTCTTATAAGATTTAATGGGCTTTGTCTGCGCGTTGGTATCTTCTATTATATTTATCATCATCACTTTTGGGCTCCATCTTTAAGTTAAGGAAGAAATCTTTTTGCTCTTTAAGTTGAACCATTATTATCATTGTCACTCCAGTTATTACTGTGAATCTATTTACTTTAGTGTCTTTTATACTAGTTTGAATAGGTCTGTTCTACTTTGTTTGGTTT
>JBKPPX010000203.1:0-5657 GCA_046733815.1 Thermoproteota archaeon
ATTTGAAATCATTTAACCATGAATAAAGTGTCATAGCAATTTTTTTTATCTCTTGAAGATTGAGATAAAAAAAATCCTCGTCATAAGAAATTATTCACTATACATTATTATTATTATTAAATCATTTGTGCATTTGCTTACATAGATTCACATCTCTAAAATAGATCTTTTTGTATTTCATCTTCTTCTATCTTTATCCTCTTAGACGGTCTATATTAAATTCAGCATCGCCATATTCGGACACTTTTGATTTTCTTCCATGTACTTTTTTATGATTTTCCAAACGTCTCTTATCTTCAAAGTTCATATTGCATGTTTTGCATTTGAAAGATGACAATTATGATATATACGGGCAAAGGTAAATAAATCCTTTATTGGGCAGAAAAAGACAATGTTGCTATAATGTTTTATGTGAACTGGCTTTGATTATGTTCTATTATAATTGGTGATATATTCATTATTTTATTGCAATAGAAATGTAATCTGAATAAAAACTAATTAATGCATATTACTAAATCAGAAAATAAAGGATACTGGGAGTAAATTAGATTTTTACACTATAAAGAATAGCAGATAAAAATATAATATAATTATTTATCCTGTAACTTTTTATGATATCATTTGCATTTTGAATTGTAATTTTTCCAACTCTATTTTTGCTAAATTCCTAATTTCCTCATTTTGATCATCTTTATAATTTCTTGGTTTTTTCTCTGCTTCTTCATTGCAATAGTATCTGTTAACAGATATTGATTTTCTTTTTACAAATATATCATTATACGAAAGTCCCAAGAAAAGACCACTTACATGTATATTCGATTCATATTGTCCTAAGGCGTAAGCAGCACTTTGGCGCACGATAGAGTCGGTCGACTTCACACCGTCAGAACAACTCGGAACTGTGCGTCGCCGCTGAGCATGCGCGCGTAAGCCTCCACCGCCACCCAGTGGCCGACCGGCTTGGATAGTGCGGCCACTCGAACGGCATCATCGGGGAAGAACGTGAAGGACCTCCTCCATGTAGCGATCGGCGGCGGCTGCTGCATCCTCTGGATTGCTGCCGCTCTGACGCGCGCTCAGATAGGGCGCGTACCAGTCCCACCAGTGATGCTCGGCGTGCGTCTTCTCGAAGTGGCCGTGGTGTTCTGCCGTCTCACGGAGGAGCCCTGCCAAGGTTGCAACGTCCATGTCCTGTGGTCGCGTCAAGTTCCACTCGCGGCCGGGAAGCCGCGTCTGGATCTGCTGGAGCAGCCAGCCGTTCCCGTCCGGATCCTCGAACGAGGCAAATGAGTAATAGGAACGACCTTCCGGGTCGCGCCCGCTGACGCGTGGATTCTCCACGGCGTTGTTGAAGGGGCCGCCGGCATAGTGGAAAATCTCGCTCACGTCGACGCCGCGGGCGATCAAGTTGTCGCGGGAGGCGTCGATGTCGTACACCGCCAGGACCGGGCGGTCGATCGAACCCGGCTGGGCGGAAGTGATCCCTTTGCCGAAGATGATCGATGCCTCCGAACCGGGAGGAGTGAATTGTATTCCCCGGAAGTCCTCATTGACGACGTAGTCGATATCCAAGCGAAATCCCAGTTTCTCGTAGAAGCGCTTGGCCCGATCGACGTCAGAGACAGGTACGAACAAAACTTCTAGTTTCATATCCATGATCAATAATACTCCTTTTCTTTTATTTAATTGGTGTGCTAGTTAGCAACGTTACTACGCTTTTGCTATCTTATTCTACTACACTGGTGATAAGGTCTTCGCTTATTGGTACCACTAATTAGTAATCCCTCAGTCTATTCTATTTTCATTCTTATTTGCAGCCTTAGTCTTCTTTTCCTGGGAATTTTTATCAAAGATTATCTTACCATTGATCCATTCTGATAATCAACTATAGCCTCCATGATCTCCTCTCTATTCTTCATTACAAATGGACCATAGCGTGCAATAGGCTCATTCAATGGTTTGCCTGCTATGAGTAACACGTCGAAAGCTGACGTCGAGTTATCAGCTGCATTAATTTCTACGTCTTCACCATCTATGTCAAACATGATTATTTGTCCTCTGTGTGCTAGTTGTTTCTGATTATCAGAACCAAATAACCCCTGACCCCTAATTACATATGCAAATGCGTTATACTCTTTTGGAATCGTCTGTGTCACACTTCCTCCTGGTTGCAGACTGAAATGCAAATACATGATTGGAGTTCTTGTTTCAATTATCGCCTTAATACCAAGTGCTTCGCCTGCTATGACTTTGGCTGTAACAAAAGACTGTCAGGAGTTTTACTTACCGGTAGCTTTGAAGATTGAATATCCTGGTATCGGGGACTAATCATCTTATCTTTTCTTGGTAGATTCATCCAAAGCTGAAATCCATGTAATCGACCTCCTTTTTGTGCAAAATTCTTTTCGGGCATCTCGGAGTGTACTACTCCAGCTCCTGCGGTCATCCACTGGACATCCCCAGGACCTATCTTTCCTGCATTTCCTCTTGAGTCATTATGTTCGAACTGACCCTCAAGCATATAAGTAACAGTTTCAAAACCACGGTGGGGATGATCTGGTGCTCCTTTTGCCTCTCTTGGAGATAGGTTGATAGGACCGATCTCGTCTAAGAGAAGAAATGGATCCAAGTTTAAGAGAAGATCAGTTGGAAAGGCCTATTTACGAGAAAACCTTCTCCTTCAGTCGTTTGAACACTATTTATAATATTGGAAATTGAACGGCTCTTATCATGAGATGAATAACATTGTTCATTTGATTTTCTTGTTTTTGACATATGGCAATAATAACAATAATATTATTTAATCATGGTATTAATATCTAACTTAGTCATTATTAAAAACCTAACTCGATAAGCCAAGTATAACTAAAGAATCCTCTGATGGTCAAGGACCCATGTGGTATTTGGCAGTAAATAAAAATTTAAAAATTAGTTGAAGCTTTTTACTTTGGTGGAAAATTCATTAGTGCCGTATGCCATACACCTATAGCATTATCACAGGCGACAGACAAAGATGGAAACTCAATGTTAAAGGATAAAAAGTAACTGGATTCACAAAGAATGAAGAAGACGCTGTACATCTAGATAAAGTGTCCTCTTTTTGTTGGAGGACCGTATGAAAGATTACGTGAAAAATTGAAGGTGATAATTTTTAACCTTTTGTCGTAAGTGATGGAAGTTGATTACAGGTCAGAATCCAGTGACTTCATTTCTTGCAGCTAAAAAAAGCAACAGAAATTTTAGCAAGAAATTAGATGACTAATTTAAGATACTGAAATAAGAAATCAAACACGGTTTATTCGTGAAGGAGTGATTGCCACTCTACGGGCACCCGTCCAGACGGTCCAGGCACAGGCTGATCCAACGGGTGGGCATGAGGACCGGGTAGCTTAGGCCCTGCAAAGAACTCTCCTGTTCTGTAATCGTAGAACCAATCCTCCCCATGCTCGAAGCTTGTGATGATCGGATGGCCGGTATTCGCGTTGTGCTTTGAGGCATGCTGGTTTGGCGAGTTATCGCAGCAGCCGATGTGCCCACATTCGGCGCATCGACGGAGGTGTAACCACCATCCGTCCGTTTCCAAGCATTCGACGCAACCAGTACCAGTAGGTTTTGTAGTTGGATTGATACCGTCTCTCTCACGCTTCATGCTCTCTCTTCTCTCGTTGTACTCGAATTGACTGCAATGATATATATGCATATGTGGGGCGAATCAGAAACAAATATTGTAGAACGACAAGATCAATTAAAAGAAAAGCCAAAGATCTTACCTCTTCCTAATGGACCTTATTATATCTCGTAAATGATATGGAGCCTAGAGTTGTTAAAAATCTTAAAATTCAGAAGGCGAATTACTTTCAACTATACGCGGAGTAGAATTATATAGGTTTAACGCTTCCAACAAAAACCGTTTTGTGATGGGACGCATGGAATAATTGGCTTTTCGAATAAAAATAAGGAGGACTTTAGATGGTAATTCTATATCAAAGATGAAAGAAAAAATTATGTTGGTAAAGAAATAATAAAAATATACATATAGTTCATAAGCAAGTCGTTCTGTGACACTCAAGGTTTTAGGTATTGGCAGCAGTATGCGCGAGAATTCTTATGGAACCAAAGCATTGAAATTTGTTCTTGACATGACAAAGAAATATGATACAGAAATACATTTGCTTAATTTGCGTGAAACTAAATTACCACTTTTTGATCCTGATGGGAGTACTGAGGAAGATACTTTATTATCTGATGAATTACGTAAGATAACAGATTATGTGATTTGGGCTGATGCATTTGTACTTGTTTCGCCTGATTATCATGGTTCAATGTCTGGTGTAATGAAAAACTTTTTAGATCACTTTTGGGAAGAATTTGCTGGAAAAACATTTGGTTATGTATGTACATCCCATGAGAAAGGATTAACGGCAATGGATCAGATGAGAACAGCTATTCGCCAATGCTATGGATGGAGTTTGCCATATGGGATTTCTATTAATGGAGAATTGGATTTTAATACAAAAGGAGAAATAATTAACGACTTGTTGGTTAAACGCCTTGATATGCTCGCACATGACTTGATTACATATGGTAGACTGATTAGGGAACAATTTTTAAAAGATGTATCTAGCAATGTATTAAATACTTTTGCTGCACGTTACAAAGTATCCTAAGTGAGCGGATTATATATCTGATGAATCAAAAAGTTATTACAATTTTTATCAAATATTACAATAACACAATACATAAGTAATCAGTGCAAACTTTATGTCTTTAATATAATATAAAGAATAATAGAAATGATAATAATAACATATAACTAACTATCGCAATGCCGAAATGTCATATCTGTGGAGAAGTTGGTAATTACTCACAAATGATAGATTATACAATTTATTCTGTGCATCCTCAGTGCGAAGAGAAAACAAAAAATAATATTATTATTGCCAATTTAAAATCAATTTACGCCCCTAAAAAGGGACTTTATTCATGTCCTATATGTGAAACAAATAATAACAAAGAGCTATCTGAATCAGAATTAAGAAAGCATTTAATGAATCAACATACAAAGGCAAGTCTTATAGATAGGGTATTATTAGATAGTTTTAAAGCCAGCAACTTTAAAGTGGGATTACAATACTAAGATAGTAATTTAAGTTTTGTAGAAAAAGTTGGGGACAATTACATAATCCTATTCAGAAATTTTTTCTGCCTATTCATGTTCAATGTCATGTGGTCTTGCTAGCAATAAACCATATGAGTATAATTCCACCGAAATTAAGATTATGCCGACAGGTATGTAAGCAATGATGGAGATAAACCCAATATGATAAGAACTGCTGAAGCAAGAAATCCTGACGCTGTTAGAATGGGGCCAAACACGATGGTCATATTTGAATCATGCGCATATATTCAATAAATGTATGTAGTTTGTTCGTTACTCATTGTCAGAAAGTGTGGCTTTATGCTATATTTTTCTTCATTTATTAGCTTTATGATTATGAGCCAACTACCATTAACCTGCATAGCCACAGTGAGGTCCTAGACCCAACTCTATCTATCAGTTGGGGGTCCATTTTTGCTCCGTTGTGTCTTCCTTGGTTCTGCACTTTGTAAGTAAAATAGAATAATAAGTAAAAGACAACAGATGGGGGTTCATTCCA
>JBKPPX010000204.1:0-2862 GCA_046733815.1 Thermoproteota archaeon
GGACAACTTCCGAACCCACAGCTGATGTCACAGCTTCTGAGGAGACGGCCATAACGACTGTACCTTCAGGTGAGGTTGAGACGGATGAGGTGGAGTCTGAAACAACATCAGAGGAAGAGTCTGTCTCTACAAAAGCTAGAGATGCAGGAAGATCGCTCAAAGATCTTATTTACTCCTTGGGTAAGAAGACGAAGGAAGTAACAGAAGAAAAAGCGAAGGAGCTTAAAGCCCAATCAGTCGATATTAGCACAAGGACCGATGCACGAGACATACATCACTTGGGCGATGATGTGGAAAAGCTAATCACAGTTTTTGAAGATACAATGACAGAGATCCGCAAAGTACCGTATGATGAGCAAGTAAAACTGCTCGTAGGCTACAAGAAGCTGCTAGAGGAACAGATTAATGTAATCGATGCAAGGATGTCAATGGCCAAGCGTTTGAAACCCGGTGCCTGACTCAAAGGCATCTCTCTACTCTACAAGCAGTTTGCTAGCAATATCCTTTACCACCACCGACTTAACATTGACAAACTCTTTGATTCCAAATTCGGAAAGCTCTCTCCCTATGCCCGACTTTTTGACTCCACCAAAAGGTAAACGAGGGTCAGACTTTACCATTTCATTTACGGATACTATGCCACTTTCAACCTGGTGAGCTAGGCGTATCCCTCGATCGATGGTATTTGTCCATATGCTTGCACCAAGCCCAAATTCAGAATTGTTTGCCTCCTTTATGGCTTCCTCTTCGTTATCAACCACTATAATTGGTGCTGCCGGACCGAACACTTCTTCCTTCACCATTTCCATGTCGTGGTTTACATTTGAGATTATGGTAGGCTCATAGAAGAAACCCTCGCCATTGAGGGGCCTGCCACCGGTGAGCACTTTGCCGCCCTTGAACCTTGCATCCTCTACTTGCTTAGCAAGTGCATGTCTTTGGCTGTCTCTGACTAGAGGTCCTACTGTGGTCTTGGAGTCGAGCGGATCTCCTACCACCTCGGCTTGAGTATCTTCTACAAATAATGTTGTAAACTTGTGTGCAACCTCTTTTACCACTATAAAGCGCTTAGCTGCTATGCAGCTTTGACCTGTGTTGAGTAACCTTGACTGTGTGGCCATGTAAGCCGTCTGGTTAAGGTCTGCATCTTCGAGCACAATGAACGGGTCACTGCCTCCAAGCTCTAACACGAATTTTTTTAGATCTTGAGAAGCAAGCTCGGCGACTCGCTTACCTGTATTGATGCTTCCTGTAACCGAAACTGCGTCAATATTTGATTGCACGAGTGCCTCGCCAGCCCGATAGTCTCCTATTATAGCTTGGAATGTGTTTTCTGGAAAGCCAGCATCAATGAATGCTTCCTCTATTTTTACAGCACTTCCTAGACAGATGCTTGAATGCTTTAAAATCCCAACATTACCAGCTGTCAAAGCGGGTACTGCAAACCTCATGACCTGCCAGAAGGGAAAATTCCATGGCATGATGCACGCTACAACTCCAAGCGGCTCAAAAGATACGAAGCTCTTGCGAAATTCAGTCGGTATTATCTCATCACGCAAGAATGCTTCCGCGCGTTCCGCATAATAATCGCAAACCCAGGCACATTTTTCGATTTCTGCTAAGGATTGTCTGATTGGCTTTCCCATTTCTTCTGTAACTAGTCTTGCATACTCTTCTCTATTTTTCCTCATTACTCTTCCAAGTCTGCGCATGTATTCGGCGCGCTCTACAACATCCAATCTTTTCCACTTGGCAAATGCTTGTCTTGCCGCCTTGACTCTCCTGCTGACCTCATCAGCACTTATATTCTCATAAGTTGCAAGTATCTTTCCCGTGGCTGGGTTGATAGTTTCAATTTTAGACATCCGAAGCAATGCTTGTACTACCAGACATAAGAAATTATGTGTATCCCGCGGGCAGGATTTGCCCCAAATGGTTCTTAACCAATTTGTTTGAGCCTGCGACTCTTCGGTTACTGCGTCATTGTACGCCCGATAGGCTGCTTCACGCGGTCAGCTTCTGAGAAGCCAACGTCTACAGCCGAAAGCTCTACCAGGCTGAGCTACCGCGGGACATTTCCGTTTTCTGCAATAATGCTATATAATTGTGGCGTCAGAGATATTTTGCAACATCTAGCACAAAATAAGAGATGATTTTATCAGCGCCTGCTCTCTTTATGGAGGCAATTGTATTGACCTTCCATTCTTCTTCTTCAATCCATCCACGCATCGCAGCAGCTTTTATCATCGCATACTCTCCACTAACGTTCTGTACTGCTACTGGATAATTGAATCTGTTCTTTACCATACTAACGAGATCGAGGTACATAAGAGCGGGTTTTATCATGACCATATCAGCCCCTTCATTAATGTCAGTTTCTATTTCACGGAGCGTATCTCTTGAATTAGAATATGATACCTGATATGAAGACTTGTCCAGTTGTGTAACCAACTTTGTAAAAGCTGCTGACCGAAAAGGCGCGTAAAGGGATGAAGCGTGTTTAGCAGAGAAGGAGAGTACAGATGCATCAAGTTTACGATTATGAAGTTCGTTCTTGATTGCATAAACCTGCCCATCCATCATTGCTGAAGGCGCAATCACGTCTGCGCCGGCTTCTGCATGGCTTACAGCGATCTTTGCGAGGATTTTTAATGTAGAGTCATTATCTATGTTACATCCGTCGCTTACAATACCACAGTGTCCTGTCAGGTTGTATTGGCAAATGCAAACATCTGTCGCAACACTGATCGCATCTCCAAAGGATGACTTGATTTCTCTTATTGCATGTTGAACAATGCCATTTCTGTCAAAAGCAGATGAGCCAATCGGGTCTCTAGTGATTGGTATACCGAAGATAAGTAT
>JBKPPX010000205.1:0-7979 GCA_046733815.1 Thermoproteota archaeon
CCTCTACCCTTTGCATCAAGAATAGTACATCCACTCACTCCCGCTTTCTTCAATGCCTCGTTAACGTCCAAAACTTTCTCACTACCGATAATAGCTTCCACGCGTTTCATGATTTTGCTATAATGTTATAATAATATCATATAAGGTTTTCAAACAATATTGTCAATATAATAAATATACTATAAGTATTATCTATTTATAAATATCATAAATGCACTATTTTATATATCTAATATCTAAATGTAGATATACTTGAAGCGGCTAACGGATATCTACTAAAATAGTTGCAAAATGATTAATTAATATCCTTAAAGATATATACTAAAATTTCATTATTGGAATTAGACAGTTCGAAGCAAGAAAGTTAGTAGGATAGGATGGATCAGTGGCTATATGATTAATCTATGCCTTATCCTTCTTTAGCTTTGACTCATTACAACTACTTTTGCTAAGTACAATACGATTAATGTAACTTTATTTAGTTTTCCAGCCTCTTTTTTAAACAATACCTTGTGAATTTAATTGCTTACAATTTTTATGTAATCGAATAGTTATTATTTGGTGTTATTGAATTAAAAATGGCTAATCTATGGAAGAACGCGATTTCCTCCATGAAATATGTTTGACTGTATTATGTGTAAGTAAAGATGTGAAATTTGCAGGCGTAGTAGATAGCAACGGAAAATTACTTGTGGGAGAATATAGAAAAAATATACAAAGTCCTTTAGTTAAGTCAAATTCTATAAATACACAAAAAAATAATTCCTTCTTTTTATCATATTTGGCTCCTGCAATAAAACGAAGAAATTTTGATTCAGAGCCAGGTACGGTTCATTTTAAATTGACAGAGTTTGATAATGTAAAGCTGGCTACTACATCATTAACAAACAAGAACGATCGATATCTTTGTGTTTACCTGGAATCCTTATCAACATCATATCGGGAAATAATATCAAAAGTAATAGAAAGTATTTAATAATAAAGAGATATGTAAACAACAATATTCAGAATCTTCCTTCAGAATTTCGTTGTTATGCCAGTACAATAGATATCAGACAGAACCTATCCTACATAGGTCTTATCTTAAACATTAAATTCCCAGTAATTTATTTTAACAATATTAAATCTGATGATAAATAAATTAGCTGATGTGCTCACATCATATATCACTATGATTAAATGTATAATTTTTCTAATATTTTTTAGATTAATATAAGAATAAGTAGTTAACTACTACTAATATATATGGTAAGTAAAATCAAATCTAAGAAAAGAAAAAATGGAAGACAGACTAAGGTCTCTAAGAGATCTAAGGCTAATCTAAAAAAGAAGACAAATGCAAAGAAGACAGGCCCAACAGCACATCAAAAGAAAGTTTCCAGAGGGTCAAGAACAAGAACAACAACAACTACTAAAGCCCCTAACCCAAATACTACAGAGAATGACCTTTTGGCTGTCCAGGATAATTCATCATTAGTAGACGATATTACAAAGACTACTGAAGATCAAGAAGAATTATAGTCAGAGGTGGTATCATATTTATTCATGATGAGGAAGTAGAATAATAAACTTCTAAATGAATAAATATATCAGAACGACAGTTGTATGTTTAGAAGGATTTGTATAAGCTGAAAATAAGCTACTGGCTAGGATAATGTAGAAATATACTATCGTCTACCTGATATTGTCATCGCTATGTGTAGTATGAATATTATTATTATTATTTGTTTACAAATGCAACTGTTGCGGAAGATAATCCTCCAGCTCCTGCCTCTATGTCAGCCTTAGATTACAGTTATTGATAATTGCTCATATATATCCAATCAGAGATATATGCTACTTTTAAAAAGTAAAGGCTTTTCTAATATATAGTTATTTAAGATCTATGCAATGTTATATACATTAACTAATATTATCTACATTGTTACCATGTACACGTTACATGAAGTGGAGTTTTAACGATTTTACAAAATCAGGATTTGCTAAACTATTAAAACCATTTGAGAATTCAATAGATGATATTATAAAGATAACTAGAGCATTCGGTATAGCGACAAAAGTACATACAGGACAATTTAGAAATAGCAACAAGGTGGAACCATATATTAATCATCCTCTTAGGGTTGCGCTCATTCTAATCGAAGAGTTAAATCTACATGATGTAGATATCATTTGTGCTGCTCTTTTACATGATGCCTTGGAAAAAAACAGTAATGACTGTAGATCAGTAGATCAACTATTAAAAGAATTTGGGGACTATACATACAGTATAGTTCATGCACTTACAAAACCGAAAATAAGAAATGAAGAGAAGTTAAAAATGTTAAATGAATATTTTCAAAACATCGCAAATAGTTCTGAAGCCATTAGGTACATAAAGCTAGCGGATCGACTGGACAATATTAGAGGTATGAAGAATTTAATTCATAAGGATAAAGTGCTACGATACAAACTGGAAACTCAAAAGTATATTGTTCCAATAGCAGAGAAGACAGACGAAAAGCTTGCATTTAAACTATCAATTGCTCTATATGAGCTCAAATAGTAAAAGATATTGTCTATCTATTTTTCACCCCGCATTTCACATCTTCCTTCTTTGTTCTTTTTGTGGTTGTTCCAGTGAGTGATGCATCCTATCAACTTGTGTTCAGTACAACCACAGATAGGACATATTTTCAATTTTGCATTTTTGGACATGATCAAATACTATTCTATTCAACTTTTTTTAAATCTGTATAAATGTAGTTGGTACACACATCTATTTTGTACAAAAATCTAACTTAAGAAAAAACGCTCACGAACACCTCGCGGCTTGCTGCCATAGTATTAATACAAGTTATATTGAATCAAGTTATAAATAAAATAGAATCTTTGACAGAATTCGAGTCTCAACTTTAACTAATACTTAAGAGAACATCCAATCAGAAGTACTAAAATGACTTTCAATAATCCCATCGGCTATACAAAAAATTTATTCCTATGTAAACGGGAGGGAGCAACATGAATAAATAAAAGGAATTCACTAATAATTATGTTCGTCGCCTCTTTAGTGATTCATTTATATTCTATTAGATTTTACTTTAATATCCTCAAATTGACTTGTTTGTCCTTTAAAGTATCAAAACTAAATGTTTCTATAGTCCCTCTTATGCAATACATAATTATTGTTCCTTTATTCTGTTATCTTTAATCTTCTGCTCTAACCTTTCTCTTAATGCTGAATTAATTTTCTGACCATCTACTTTGCCTCTAAAAATGGCCATAATTCGACCCATCAACATTCCACTTGATTCAGTTCCTTTTTGTCTTATAATTGATATATTTTGTTCTAAAATTCTATCAATTGCCATATTCAATTCTTGATCGGTTATAGATGTTATTCCAAGCGCTGTGATTGCTTCATCAACTGTTTTAACCTCTTTTCTCAAGATCTTTTCAAAAATTAAAACTATTGACTCCTTGGCTATGATACCTGCATCAAGCTTCTTGAAAACATCCATAAGAATGTCTTCAGTTAATAGCATTACATCAAATCCTTGTCGTTCAAGATTAACAAGATCTTCAGTAAGTTTTGATGCCACAAAAGTTGGCTCTATTTTTACTGAATCTACAATTTTCTCAAAGACAGTAAAATAATTAGAATCAAAAATCTGCTCTGCAATCTTTTTATTCAAACTATATTTCTCTGCAAGAATTCTAATGCTATCATCCCAAGGTTTCGGTATTTTGTCTGATAATGAGTTAAGTAATGACTTGTCGATTGGAATAGGTGGTATATCTGTCTCAGGATACATTCTCGCTGCTCCAGGCCTTGGTCTGCTGAACGAAGTTTTACCTTCCAATGTTGCTGCCCGTGTTTCTGCAGGTACACCTATTAGCGTCATTTTCAATCTTTCAATTATAGCTTTCACTGCAAATTCTACTTTATCTTTTGGGCCGCCTACAATTACAAAAGCATCCATGCCGACGACTATGTCTAATTTCTTTCTAACTGCTTCAACCTCCGCCTCTGTGATGCCGTAGTTTGGCAACTCATCAGAATGAAATACTCCTCCTAGACTATAAAATTTAGCTAATTCACCCAGATGTTTTCCTATTCTAATATCAGGATATGGTTCAAATCCGATTATGCCATTAAAACCTTTCACTCTGATGGCCTTGAAAATACTGCCATTCTTATCAGTAAGTGACCTTTTTACTACGTCGGAGTGTGACTTTATTAGAATATCTGTTATATCTTCAATTCTGTCTCCAATTACAATTTCTTCAGGTTTTCTATTTCTTTTTAGTTTTTGAGCAATTAGAATCAAACCGTGTTGCCTGAGCATTTCATATTCAATTACTTTAACCAGCTGATCAATACGCTGTACACCTTTTACCTCAACAATTGCGCCGTTATCTACTGATATATTAATGTCCTGCCTGATGCTACCAAGTCCTCTGGTAACTCTTTTACTTGCTCGTAATAGCCTGCCTAGAGCAAGTGCAATTTCTGCAATTTCTTCAGGTTTCCCCATTACTGGCTCAAGCGCAATCTCAACTAGCGGCACCCCTAATCTATCCAATCCATATTCTTTAATTGTTCCATCATCTGAAATGAGCTTGGCTGCGTCTTCTTCAAGACAAATACTTTGTACACCAACCTTTTTATTATTTATATTTAGATATCCTCCACTTGCAATCAACATAGTACGCTGAAAGCCACTGGTATTCGATCCATCAATTACGATTTTACGCATGACATGTACCTCATCTATGATTTTAGACTGAAGTGCAAGCGAAAATATCAATGCAATTTCAATTGCTTCTTTATTAACTTCATGCGGTGGCTCGTCATCTGCTTCTACAAGGCAACTAGATCCTGCTGCGGCATGATATTTTATGGTGCGCATTTTCATGAATTCAAAAAGCGCTGCAGGATCATAAATGCCAAGTTCGCTTTGAGTTGGCCGCAACTTGCGAACAAAGGTAAAACCATATTTTTCAGTCTCTTCGCAGTGACAATTACAAAATAGCTTATTCTTAGTGAATAATTGTTGATGGATTTCAAAGCCAACTTTTAAATTAATTGCTGCTGAGTCGATATACTGCCACCCATTCAAATTAATATTAGATATCTTTTAAGCCTTACTTATGAGATAGGAACAACTCTAGCTATCTCATTAGCTATATTTTCTTGCATCATTTTCTTGGCGGATTCTATCTCTTTGTTATTTGCGAGTACCCACATTGCTTTTACTGTAGCAGTCTCTGACGTCATATTAGATAAGGGAATCACACCCATATCAAGTAAATCTCTGCCAGTATCATAGACAGTCATTTTGACTCTCCCCCAGATACATTGGGAAGTCATAAAGATCATTACTCCGGATTTGACTGCATTTTGTATTTGAGGAAAACATTCTCTACTTATATGGCCAAGTCCTGTTCCTTCAACTATAATTGCCTTGTAGCCAGACATTATGGCATGGGTTATTAAGTGAGGATCAAATCCGGGATGATATTTTAACAAAATAACTTTACTATTAAAATCTGGTTTTACTAAAAAACTACTGCTATCCGCATTTCGCTTCTGTAGTTTTATCTGAGACCGTTCTGTCTGAATTTCTATCTTGTCGCCCTTTATCATAGCAACAGGTGTAATGTCTATCGATTTAAACGCATCACGTCTACTTGTATGATTCTTTCTTACGCGAGTACCTACATGACATGCAATTGTCTCATCTGAAGGGCTAGCATGCATAGCAACAAAAACTCCAGAAAATTGAGACTTAGTCGCAAATATTGTAGCGCTAATAAGATTAAGAGCAGCATCAGATGAAGGCCTATCAGAAGATCGTTGTGCTCCAACTACTACAACTGGTATAGGAAGATTTTGTAACGCGAAACTGAGTGCTGATGCTGTATAGTGCATTGTATCAGTTCCATGTGAAACAATTATTCCACAATACATATTTGACTTTATCTTTTCCGCTATTTTGTTTGCAATCATAGTCCAGTGTTCTGGTTTTAAATTTTCACTATATTCATTTAATATTACGTCGGTATCTATTGAAGCATACTTTTCAAGTTCAGGAATAGAAGCATACAACTCAGATGCTGAAAGAGCTGAGCTGACTCCTCCTGTTCTGTAATCTATTTTACTTGTAATTGTTCCGCCAGTACTGATAAGTGCAATTTTTGGAAGTACTTTACACTCTTTCAAATGCTCTTTTTTAGATGTCCCAACAGAGACATTTTGATCTGAGCTCTGTATAATTTTAGTTATTGACTGAATATTGGCTGTCTTGATCCCAATATTATATCCACTTTTCAATTTGATAACTATATGATTTTCGTCAGCCAACTCATACCGAGGCATTAGAATACCCGTAAATTCATTATCATTTGTCTTTACATGGATAGTATCTCCAACGGAAACCTCTGATTCTGAGATCAATTTTAAGCTCCTTTCTTTATATTCCTCTTTATCCATTTTTCTTCTATTAAGAATTGGGTATTTCTTAACTAGATCAAGTATATATGTTACTTTATGGGTAGAAAAATAGATTTTTATAACAAGCCTTCAGCAGTAATTACATATTTGTAAATATTTTATTTATAGTTTGACATTGCAAACCAATATAATCGGGCATTTAAATGAAAATATTATGAAGGGCATCCCTCCATCTTTTGTATATAATATCCTTTTGATAAGATATCCTTTTCAACTATAGGTGGTGCATCTTGAATGTGACAGAATTGGCATTCTTCTTGTGTCATTTTTTGATTTGCTTGACCTGCATCTTCTAGATACTGTTTACCGTATTCGATTGCCTTTTCATGGGGAGTACTTGCTTCTACAACCACATCAAAATGCATAGTCTTTCCATCTTTTCTTTTTACATATGTATCATAAACTGCGCATTCCATGTAATACATTTTAAACTAACGTTATTTATTCTATATCCTTTAGCATTTTTAGGAAACCAAATTATACCATAAATTAATTACAGTAAAGAAAAAATTAAGTCTTATACCAAATGAAACGATGGAAGAATATTTTTGTAGTAATAGAAATGTAGTAGATTTTCCAACATATTTTTTTCACATCCTTTACTTCAATTGGTATAATTCTAATGATAATGTTGTTTATCCTTTCCTGCAAATCCTTTGCTTTTGTATATAATAATAAATAGCAACAATTTTAACGCAACCAGATACATGAATTAATTTGTTCAGCTTTCTTATTGTCTGCTTTCTAAAATTTCCGGCAAACGCTTAAATCTTTAGATACATGTCAATTCCGTCTTACTATTAAATAAGCGGTGTCTTTATTTTATGGTTTGATTGAGGAAATTAAATAACGTATTTTGCGAATATAAAATTTAAATCAATTTAGGTAATTATGAATACCCGTTAGTGACTCAATATAAGGAACCTTTGACCTTAAAGGGAATCTAGTTGGTCTTGATTTTTGGACTTATTACTCCGCTAACCGTATCCATTCTATATTAATAGATGAACAAATGAAGATTTGTCAATTCTATAATGTGAGTGCATGGTGGATGGTCCACAATAGTAATTATTGATCCTAAAACGAAATGTGGTATATCAACAAGCAGATGTAGGACAAAGAGAATATAGATGAGTAATTTATATACTACTTGAAAAACATGAAATGCAAGCAATTCCAATTATTCCATCAGAAACTGAATGTTTTATGAACAATGTCAATAGATGTATGACCGCCATATTGTGAAGAAGTTAGATTTCACCTTACGTCTTAAATAAAAACCTCATGGTAGAGAAGAGTTCTTATATTCTTTGATATGTGTTTTTTTATTTATGCAACTTACAGCCGACGAGGAAAAATCTCTCAATGGCGATCAAGGTGAAACAGTCTCCTCTGCTTATAGAATTTTATTGGCCATTGGCGAGGCTACCGATGCAGAGAAACTTGTTCCTATAAAATGGGTACACATATCTGGAGTAAATTA
>JBKPPX010000206.1:0-1536 GCA_046733815.1 Thermoproteota archaeon
CTATATCACCGCCCAACAATATTTTGAGAAACTAAGACGTTCTCAATAGTCGCTTCTGATAATACCATTGACATTGTTATAGAATCACATGAATAAATATCGATATCATTGAATATCTCCCATAAGATAAGGAGTTTCATACACCAAATCCTAAAAGTAATATTCTAATTAATAAAGAAAGTAAATATACAAATGCATTGACTAGTTGGTCTGACCGTCATTCATGGAATCAATATTTATTACTGGCACTGCTGGATCAGGCAAATCGCTTCTCACATCAAGATTACTTCAATGGTATAAGGACAACCAATCATATCCAATCAGCCTCAACCTAGACCCTGGCGCTGTAAACTTACCATATGAGCCGGATATAGATGTTCGAAATTATATTGATATTAATACGTTGATGGAGACGTATGATCTAGGACCGAATGGATCCTTAGTGATGGCAAGCGATATGATTGCCACAAAATTAGAAGATATTCAAAATGAGGTAGATAACCTAAATCCCGATTATATTATAATCGATACTCCTGGGCAAATCGAACTGTTTGCGTTCAGAGCCAGTGGCCCATATTTCGTCTCAAATTTCCATTCGGACAACAAGGTAACACTATTTTTATTTGACGGCATGCTTGTATCATCTCCTATTAACTATGTTTCAATAGCCTTGCTTGCATCATCAATTAAATTAAGACTCAAGACGGCACAAGTAAATGTACTAACAAAACGGGATTTAATTATTGAAAAAATTCATGGGATATTAGAATGGTCGTCTTCCAGTACTAGTTTGGAGTCTGCTCTCAACAATGAAAAAGATACTGAATATTCTCTTTTGAGTAAAGATTTAGTGAGAAGTATGGCTAAGGGAGGATTTATGCAAAGCATCATTGCTGTTTCGAGTATTACTATGAGTGGGATGGTAAACTTATCGGCGACCTTATCTAGAATCCTTAATCAAGGCGAGGAAATTAGAGATTGACTTTGAAGTCAGATTATTCTTCTTCTACTGCTACTTTTACTTCTTGTACTGCTACTGCATCTTCTTCTACTGCTAATTTGGGCCCTGGATATGATGTATTTGGACTTGGTCTTGATGCATTTGAAGACAGAGTGAAAATAACAACTACGAGGAAAAAGAAGATAATGATAACGTCAAACAGCTCAAAAGAAAAACAGATAACTATTAAAATGTCAGAAGGAGAAGGGGGCGGCAGCAGCAAAGGCGAAGGAGTAGGACAAGAAGGAGGAGGAATAATAATTCCCACTACTCCAGAAGATAATTCTGCAGGTCTAGTAGTTAAAAGAATGGCTGAAGAGTTTCATATAGATTATGATCTTGTTATCAATATTCAAAAAAACGTGCCAGCTGGATTTGGAATGGGAAGTAGTGCAGCATCAGCAGCAGCCGCTGCTGTAGCATTTGATAAACTATTTGATCTTAAAATAGAGAAAACAAAATTAGTTGAATATGCTGCCGAAGGCGAAGTTGCAAGTGCAGGGACAAAGCACTATGATAATGTTTCTGGGTCTTTA
>JBKPPX010000207.1:0-13016 GCA_046733815.1 Thermoproteota archaeon
GCAAATATTCAATAGAATATTTGAACAACAATAGTTGCTGCTGTACTCGGTGAAGAGTGGGTGGATATCAACAGAATCTATCGAAAGAAACGAGTTAAATCTCGAATGACTGCCGGCTGTTCTTATACCAATTGAGAAAGAGTTGAATTCGATAGATAGTAAGGAATGTCATCTAATGGGAGCTCAATTACTGTATATCGCTCTAGCGATATGAATATCTGCCGTAGTTACCAAACCAATTAACCATAGCACAATGTTGCCATCCTAAAAAAATCTAGAGTGAGGACGCTTCTGATGTTTTTGTTCGCGCAGTTTTTCCAGTCAGTTCAGCTTGACTTGTTGATGTTTGTGGCTGCTGCTGTATTGTTCTTCTGCTTACAGTATCCCGTACTGTCTGTGCAGTCTCGCGAGCTGCTATGTTAGTTTCCTCAGCAGCCTCAATTGTTTCCCTTATTACACCACGCTCTTTCATATCCTTTGCAGTATCGCTAATTTCTTTAGCAGTATCACGTGCTGCTATTGTAGCTTCACGGACTGCCTCTGTAAGCTCATCAATCGCACCACTCTGGCGTATAGCTTTTACTGCCTCTCTCATCTTATGTGATCCTTCACGAATATTTTTAGCAATATTCTTAATAGCTTCGGCGGTTTGTTCAGGAGTCATATCTTTTATAGTAACTTTTTTTGTTCTATTAGCAGTTGTTATAGATGTTGTATCTATAATATCTGGGTTTGACATCAACTTATTAACAAAACTCTGTTATAAAAGTAAATCCGTTTTCTCTTTAAAGGAGCAATACGTAATACATTTCTTCACTCCGAAACTCCATTTTGTATGGCTACTATTAATTATAAGATCATTTCTTTAAATCCATGTATCTTTTATATGATCATATTCTATAGATTGTTCATGCTCTAGCGATTCTTCGATGACAAGCATGCTGTGCATCTTTTAAGATTACGAATTCTAATTTTCAATCTTAGGCGTTCTTCAAAGGTGCTGTTAAATATACTGGCTTTATTAAGTCAGCTATGTCTACCCAGCATCTCGCAATTTTGTCCATTGAAAAAATCGAAATAAGAACGGCAGTCGTTGCATCTTGTTTATAGATTTCTGACTTTGATGATATTTCCTTTATTAAATTCAACAGCTCATTAAATTTAGCATACATATTGACGACTTCATTTGATTCAATTCGACTTTTGTTTATGAAGCCGGCGACAGATTTTTCTTGCATTTTCTCAATTAAGGCGCCGGCTTGAGTTATCTCTTTGATTAGTGTGTCATGGCCAATAATAGGCAAAGCTGTTGCAAAATCAGCAATATAATCACCAGCGCTCTCCAAGTGGTTTGCAGCTATTCGATAATCTAAAATATCAATATTACTTAAGTTGAGTTTGCTTGCCAGTTTCTGATCCATCATTGCGCTTCTTATCAATCTCACTAGTAAAAAATATTGTCTGTCTACTTCGTCGTCTCGACTCGTAATCAATTTCTCGATACCATTTTCCCTTTTCTGAAATCCCAAAAGCGTATCTTTATACATTCCTGCTACAATAGAACTCATTCGTCTAAGAATCTTCTCTGCATCTAATGTATTCGCGTCTAGTAGGAACTGTGAAATTATATTAGATCCATCCTCATCGACGATTTCCAGTCCTACAAGTTTTCTCATTGCGAGTTTAATAAGCTCTCTATCATCAAAAGATATTAGAGATTTACCGCGAATACGGATCATATCATATCCGAGCAGATAAGCACCATAGATTTGATTTATTAGGCTCTCTATAGAAGGTACAGGATACGGTATATTAACCTCCTTTACATCTTCGGCTTCTATATCAGAAGGATATAATGATATCGAGTTGTTTCTATTAACCTCAATCATTACCATATTGCCTTTTTTTAAGTTGTTATTCTTGACCCATTCACTGGGCAAAGATATTAACATACTGCTTCCTATCTTCTGTAGTCTTCTTGCATAGCGCGACATCTATTCCGTTTATACCCGTTTAAACTAATTAAACAATATTTTTATATTTTCTGGTAGCCGATAATTAGATGTGGTATTAGTAGTCGCTAGTCCAGTGGCCATAGCTAAGGCATTCAGTCCTGGTCACATTACCGGTATTGTCATAAAACCTACTGATGCATGGGATTACCGTTATAGCGGTTCAAAGGGCGCTGGTTTTTCTATTGATCGCGGGATTAAGACTACTGTAGAAGTATTTGATTATCAGACTACAAACTATCAGATTTCTATTAATGGTAAGGTCGAAGACGCAAATGTATCCAAATGGGTCGTGGATGAATATATTAAACTGCTTCACAAGCCGTATTATATTAATATTAAGCATGAGACTACTATACCAATAGGTTTTGGATTAGGTTCGAGTGGAGCAGCCGCCCTAAGTCTATCCTATGCCCTCAATGATGCACTTAACACAAAACTTACGAAATACGAAGTAGGACAAATTGCACATTATGCCGATATTGCATGCAAAACAGGCTTAGGAACCGTGATTGCAGAATTTTCAGGAGGATTCGAAATACGAACTGGTATTGGTGCTCCTGGGGTCGGCCTTATCGAAAAAATAGATCTCGAAGATTATAAAGCTGTAATTTTATGCATTGCCCCACTTTCTACCAAAGCATTTCTGATGAATCATATAAGTCTGGCAAATGTACTTGGTGAAAAGATGTTGAAAAGATTAAGTGTATCAAAAGACATTGATGAATTCTTAAGGATGTCTTATCAATTTGCTCATTCTTTAGGATTAACTGAATTTAGATGTAAGGAGCCACTCGAAAAATTAAAATCTCATAGAATTCAAGCAGGCGTTGCATTATTCGGAGAGACAATTTTTACGATTGTACGTTCAGACAGGGTAAATTACGTAAAAGAATATTTGAGGGATTTTAAAGGCACCCTGATTGTGTGTGATATAGATAACGTAGGAGCAAGAGCTCTATAGATAAGAATGCACAGAACTATTATTCCGTCCTGTCACCCGCGAGCAAAATCTCTTTATATAAGAGAATTGCTTGTAAAAGGATTTAGAAATGGAATCGTGGTACCACAAGGGTTAATTGCTCATGGAAGAGGGGAGACTTTTGATTATCTGTTGGGTGAAAAAACGACTGAAACTGCACGTACCGCTATAAAGGCTGCATGTTCTTCACTTTTACTTGCAATTCATCCTGTGATTTCAGTTAATGGTAATCTCGCTGCGCTTTGTTCAAAAGAAATTGTTGAATTAAGTAACCTAGTCAATGCTGATATAGAAGTCAATCTATTTTATTGGAAAAGAGAACGTGAGTTAGCAATTGAAAAAGAATTAAAAAAAATGGGTGCAAAGACAGTTCTAGGTATCCGCAGCAGAGATTCAGCTAGAATACCTGAATTACAAAGTGAACGTAGAACAGTAGATCAAGATGGAATCTATACAGCTGACAACACGCTTGTTCCATTAGAAGATGGTGATCGAACAGAGGCTCTTATTAAAATGCATAAAAAAGTAATTGCCATAGACCTTAATCCTTTATCAAGAACGTCAAAGGCTGCAACAATTACAATCATAGACAATGCTATCCGAGCCTTGCCCGCGATGATAGTAGAAGCAAAGCGGCTCAAACAGAAAAACGACATAATTCTCAAAAAGATTCTGAATGAATTTGACAACAGAAAGAATCTCTCAGAATCACTTCTAATTATCCGGCATGGTGCGAATGCAAGACAAAGATAGCGGCAGTTCTAATACCAAAAGACTTACTATAAAAGATATTGTGATGATGAAGCATAAATTACAAAAAATCTCTGTCTTAACTGCTTACGACTATTCTACTGCTTCGATTTGTGATAGAGCAGGAGTGGACATCTTGTTAGTTGGAGATAGCGCAGGAATGGTGATGCTTGGTTATCCGACTACAAATCAAATAAACATGGAAGAAATGCTGACATTTTGCAGTGCTGTCTCACGGGGAGCAAAGAGAGCAATGATAATTGCCGATATGCCCTTTGGATCTTATCAAGCATCTATAAGTGAGGCAATAGCAAATGCCGTTAAATTTATCAAGGTTGGATGTCATGCAGTGAAACTTGAAGGCGGTATTGAGGTAATTGATACAATCAAGGCAATTGTTAATACAGGAATCCCTGTAATGGGGCATATTGGTTTGAAGCCTCAAACAACTAATTTATGGGAAGGGTATAGTTTACAAGGGAAGACAAGGATTTCAGGATTAAAATTAATCGAAGATGCTAAAGCGCTTGAAGAAGCTGGGGTATTTAGTATTGTATTAGAGATGGTGACAAGCGAGGTGGCAGATATCATTTGTAAAAGTATCTCTATTCCCACTATTGGCATAGGTTCTGGTTCGAGCTGCGACGGCCAAGTACTTGTTCTACATGATCTACTCGGAATCTATCAGGACATTAAACCCAAATTTGTAAAGCGATATGCAGAGTTATCTAAGTCTATTTTCGAGGCTGTTTCAGTTTATATCAATGATGTGAAGTCAAGTAAGTTTCCAGAAGAAGAAAATGTCTTTCATATATGTCCCTCCGATCTTGAGGAACTAAGTAAGATGCTAAAGGAGAAAAAATAATTAAGAAATGGATGTAAAAAAAAGAACGGAAGTTCAATCATCAAAAGATATTGCAGGTATAGATGGAAATGAGATAGAAGGAAAAAAAATTGTTTTGTGTATCACAGGTAGTGTTGCGGCATACAGAGCAATTGATTTAGCGCGTCAACTTATACGCCACGGTGCTGAAGTTTATCCTGTAATGTCAGAGGCTGTTGCGTCTGCATTACTCACACCAGATATGATGAAATGGGCTACAGGGAATAACGTTGTTACTAAGTTAACAGGAAGTCTTGAACATATTGACCTTGCCAACTACAATATGTCTGATCTGATTGTTGTATATCCATGCACTGCCAATACAATAGGAAAGGTTGCAAATGGAATCAGTGACACACCTGTCACTTCCGTTCTAAGTGTTGCTCTAGGATCTAGAATTCCTATAATTATTGCACCTGCTATGCACGAGTCAATGTATGTGAATAGCCTTATCCAGGAAAATATCCAGAGAGTCAAAGATCAAGGAGTTGATTTTCTGCAGCCTATAAATACAGAGGGAAAGGCAAAAGTTGTATCTCCAGAACAAATGTTAAAATCAATAATATCCAAATTGATCAACTCAACTGAATCTTTCTTTTATGATAAAAACATCTTAGTTACAGCGGGCAGTACCATAGAGCATATAGATCCAATTAGAGTAATAACTAATCTTAGCTCGGGTAAAATGGGAAACATAATTGCTGAAGAAGCACTTAGATTAGGTGCAAACGTTACGCTCGTATATGGTCATGGAATCTATAGTCCTAAGTCTTCACCTAATCTAAAAATCGTTAGAGTGAATACAAGCAAAGAAATGCATAATGTTATAGTGTCTGAACTCTCTTTCAAAAGATATGATGTTGCCATTTTATCGGCTGCAGTAGCGGATTTTACTCCTGAGAGAAAATCCGTAAAAAAAATTTCTACGAGTAAAGAAAAAATACTTTTGACTCTTTCACCAACTAGAAAGATCATTAACAAAATTAAGCATATCAGCAAACAAACTTTTCTAGTCGGATTTAAAGCAGAGTATAATGTCTCGGACAGTAAAATAATCGAAACAGCCTATAAAAAACTGAAGGAATGTAAAGGTGATTTAATCGTTGCAAATGATGTTGGAAGAAAAGATTCTGAGATTGGCTCTGATAATAATGAAGTATTTGTGATAGATAAGCATAAGAATATTCTACATCTACCTCCTCAAAACAAATTGAGCATAGCCAGAAATTTACTTAATGCTATAGAGAATCTGATTATTCAACACAAAATGTGACAGTAGATGCATAAAACTGACGCGCATGGATATATTTAATCCACGTCAAATTAAGAGCGTTACTCTGAACAATCTATCTTATAGTTTGATTGTCTAGTCTAACTCAATTAGATCCTTTGTGAACGCGTTTAGTATCCTTGTTCCTCCATTGGACTGATTCCCAACTATAACAGTGTCTTCTATTCTTATTCCAAATTTGCCTTGTAAATATATTCCCGGTTCAACCGTTACTGCCATATCCGCTTTCAATATCTCTTCATTTTTTATTCTAAGCCATGGAGGTTCGTGAACATCCAGACCAACTCCATGCCCTGTTGAGTGGATAAAGCATTCTGAGTAACCTTCTTCAGAGATTATCCTTCGGCAAATGGCATCAACCTGGCTACATGGAATGTTGTAACGCAATTCGCGCAAACCCGCCTGTTGGGATCTTTTGACTATATCATATACTTTTTTCATCTCGGATGTTGCTCTACCCAAAGCAAACGTTCTAGTTGCATCAGCTATATAGCCCATATACCTTAAAGTAAGATCTACAATAATCATGTCACCTTTTATAAATTTGCGGTCAGAAACCTGTGCATGTGGAAAAGCCCCATTTGGTCCTCCAGCAATAATAAATGGATTTAGTGACGATTTGTAAGAAGTTGGATATGTTCTCATTAGCATCGCTTCAAAGAGTAACTTTGCCTGCAATTCTCTTTCCGATAGGCCAGCTTTGATTTCGTCTGTGCAAATGCTATAAAGCCTGTCTAAAATTTTAGCTGCCATTTCGATCATCTCGATCTCCTTCTTGTCTTTGATTATTCGAGTAGCCAAGAATGGTTCGACATTAACTATGAAAGATTTTTTTCCAATTTGATTTTGAATGATTCTGATGATGTTCTGATCGCTACAGTCGGCACAAGTCACTTTTCTATCGATTTTAGAAATAAGACTAGAAATCAGATCATTGCCTCGTTCTGTAGGAACCACATCACATTCTTTTGAATCTTGAAGAGCTCTTCCTACTTCCAACTTAGGAACAAGAAGACTAGCGCGCCCTTCTGTGCATATCGCAATTGCTTCTCCCCAGAAGCCAGTAAGGTAAAAAATGTTTTCAGGTTGAAAGGCAGCAATCACATTACATCCAAATTTGCTCGCATGCTGTAACAAGTTAAACCGACGTGATTTTATCATAAGAGAAGCACTTTCCAATCAGGTTTATCATTTTTACTGAGCACAACGTAATTATAAATATCCGAGAGTATGCTCGTCTAATGGAATAGCATGGAATACTTAGTTATGCTTCCCGGTCCTACAAATGTTCCAAATAGAGTAATGAATGCAATGCTTGAGCCTATAATTAATCACAGGAGCGATGATTTTCGCACCTTATACAGAGATATTGTGGAAAAGACGCAGAAAGTGTTTCTTACTAATAATGATATTATATTGTTAACAACGTCAGGAACTGGAGCTGTAGAAGCAGCTGTCATTAATCTCATTAGAAAAGGTGACAAGATAGTTATCCCAGTAAACGGCGAATTCGGAAATCGTCTTGCCGATTTGATAGACAGTTGGGGAGGTCAGGCAATAAGAATTTCTGCTCCTTTTGGGGAGAATCCATCATATGATAAGATAGAAGAAGTCTTTGATAAAAATAATGATATCAAAGCGATATACACAGTATACAATGAAACATCTACGGGTACTACACTTCGATACTTGGATAAGATAGGTGAGCTGTCAATCAGAAAGGGGACTTATTTCGTTGTCGATGCTGTTTCAATTCTGGGTGGAGATGAATTACCTGTAGATAAATGGAACGTCGATGTCTGTGTAACGGCCTCACATAAAGCGCTCGCTGCGCCTCCTGGAGTATCGCCCATATCGATAAGTCCCAGAACTAAACAATATATGCAATCTAACCCTCCACCAACCCAATATCTTAATCTGAAACGATATTTTAAGTATTATGAAGAGCACTATGAGACACCTTTCACACCAGCACTCTCCCTCTTCCATGCTTTCAGTGAGGCTCTCAATTTAATTTTAGAAGAAGGAATAGATAAAAGAATTAAACGTCATAGGACTTGTGCTGACGCATTCTATTCAGGTTTAAGTGCGATGGGATTAACGCCATTTGCCAAACCTAACGCCAGAAGTAACGTCGTAATCGCTGTCAATTATCTCCCCGGCATGGATGATAAGAAATTCAGAGGATTGTTATCAGATGAATTCAAGGTTCTTGTAGCAGGTGGATTTGGGGAGTTAAAGGGTAAAGTATTTAGAGTAGGAAGCATGGGAGAAGTTAGCAAATACCATGTAATGAGAACATTAGCATCAATTACCTCTGCGATGAATATATTAGGATTTAAAGTGAACCAAGAGGCCGTCTCTGTTGCTTTAAATAAAATTAAGGAGTTAGAGTAATCCAAGTCATCTTTAGATCTTTTATGATATTTTGAAGGACTATCAATCTTAATATAAGGTAAATTTATAGCGAATTTTATGACTTTGGAAAGAGGCTCTCTTATATTGGTTGATTATACTGCTAAAGTTAAAGATAGTAACGAGGTTTTCGAAACAACTCGTGAAGAGGAAGCAAAGAAATCTGATCTCTATGATCCTACTCGCAAATATGAACCAAGGCTCATATCTATCGGTCAAGGCTGGGTTTTAAAAGGATTGGATGAAGCTCTTGAAGCTGCAAATATAGGCGACAAAATTGATGTTGAAATTACCCCAGATAAAGGCTTTGGTGAAAGAGACCCTAATAAAGTCAGAATGGTGGCACAACGAAAGCTAGGCGAGAAGGCTGATGAGGTAAGAGTAGGGGATGTGATTGAAATCGATAATCGTACGGGAATTGTCAGATACGTGGGATCTGGAAGAGTCCAAGTTGATTTTAACCATAGGTTTGCGGGCCGAACTCTGACTTACGATGTTGACATTGTAAAGAAACTCGAGAGTGATGATGATAAAATAAGATCATTAATAAAAAGGAGGCTACCTTTAGATGATGAGAAGATTAAAACCAATCTTAAAGGAATCACGTTAGAGATAGAACTACCTGAAGAAACTCTCCTAGCTGAAGGATTACAAATCATAAAACGTGCGGCTGCAAATGATGTTTTTAAATTTGTGCCTACATTGAAGGAAATTAAGTTTATTGAAAGCTTCAAATCATCAGCATTGCAACAACCTCAGCAAGAGAAAGGCGAAAACTCCAATGTAGAGCAACAGAGGGATTTTAAATCTGAAGAGAACGAAGAGATGAAAACAGTTAGAAATAAGTAGGACGTAACTAAATTTTACTATATATTTTTTGATCGAAATTCATTGCTAAAAAGGCTCAAAGCACATTTACAGATCTGGCTAACTCCAATGCAGACTGTTTATCTAATTTAACTTTAGTAAGGATTGTATACCTATCTGGTCTTAAGGATTGCGCTAGTAATAAAGACTTGACTACATGATGCTCATTTAACTTGATTTGTTTTGCTGTTGTAGGTGCACCTACGTTTTCTAAAGTCTTAGCAATTATTTCCCAATCAAGACCATGAAGCTTGGCCATCATAAGAGTGCCCAGGCCGACGCGTTCTCCATGTAATCCACAGTCATTGCCTGCTATGTACTCTACGGCATGACTGAAAAGATGTTCTGCGCCCGAACAGGGTCTGCTACTTCCTGCAATACATGATGCGACCCCTGCACTAATTAATGCCTCTACAATTGTTCGTATTCCAAATCTATTATTCTCGCGCAATTTTGGTGATTCATCCAGAATTATTTTTGCGCTCATGTACGCAAGATTAGCAGCATAACTTCCAAAGTACTCATTGTTTTCATCGCGTCCAAGCTCCCAATCCTTGACAGCTGTCATTTTAGCGACAAGATCTCCACACCCGCTTGCTAATAAACGGCCGGGTGCTTCGGCAAGAAGAAGAGTGTCAGCTATTACTCCAATAGGTGTGTTTACTTTGACAGAATGAGGTTTGTCATTCCCCCTTATAGAAGCGAAAGGACTAGATATTCCATCATGGGAAGCTGAAGTAGGGACACTAACGAATGATTTTTTTAAACGAAACGCCGTCATCTTGGCAGCGTCAACAGATCTTCCTCCGCCAAGACCCACAATTAGATCAGGTGAATAATCTTCGATTATTCGTTCTAACCTGTGAACAGATTCCATAGATGCGTCGCTCGATGTGAACCAAACATTTTCCAAACACGACTCGTGCAAAGAAGACATGCAGATCGCTCCCATCCGGGCTTTTACGATTGAACCGGTTATGACAGCAACCTTTGAAATATTAGCATCCAAGTCAATAATAATAGAGCCAAGCTGGGAAATTACACCATCGCCTATCAAGATCTTTCTTGGTAATTCCATTATGTGGGTTGGCGATGAACTCACTATACAATCGCTAATGCGCCGCATATAAATTCTTGTAGTTTTTAACTAAAAAGGATCGAATCTTTAGCTCTATATAAAAAGAAGGTATTTCAGCGATATTTTTATAGGAATCTCATGTTTTCTCAGACGTTTCTAGCCCTTCAGAGGAAGAAGACGTTTCTAGCCCTTCAGAGGAAGAAGACGTTTCTAGCCCTTCAGAGGAAGAAGACGTTTCTAGCCCTTCAGAGGAAGAAGACGTTTCTAGCCTTGCTCCTCCATCATCAGTCGATGATGGAGCAGTCATTTCGGCAGTAGCATATCCTCTACCTACTTTTGTGATTTTTATTCTGACGCTGTCTCCGACTTTGGTGCCAGAGACAAAAATAACAAGACCTTCAACTTTTGCAACCCCTGCGTCGCCTCGTTTACTCATTGATTCAATTTTGACATCATATTCGTCACCGACTTTAACTGGTGCAGGTCGAAATGGTCTGGGTCCTCCGAATCCTCCACCTCGCCCTCTACCGCCATATCCACCGCCGCCATATCCACCGCCGCCATATCCACCGCCACGATAGCCTCCGCCACTTCCATAACTCGCTCCTTTGGTAGTAATGTCTGAATCTGTTTCTTCCAACCTATATCAGCAAAATAGTATAATCGGCTTACTATTTCAACTTTAATGTTTTATAAACTGAAATTGTCCTGACTCTTTTGGATTCTTACTAGTATTTTTATAAACGATCGAAAGGTTCTTTAAATGGATAGCGAAAATGATATACTAAATATTGAAAAAAGTAGCTGCTGTTGTAATTTGATGACCGATAATTAGTGATAAATTGATATGCAACACAAAACCCACTACAATGAATTTACTACTCAAAATATTATGGCAACAATACTGCAAAATCTTCCTGAGGAAGCAGGACTTACCAAAATTGAATATGAAGGGCCACGTATAGCTTTATACTCTAAAAATCCCGGATATTTGATCCAAAATAGTCAACTAGTTTCTAATATAGTCAATACGATAAAAAAAAGAATTGTAATTCGAATCGATGAATCAATACGCAAGTCAGAGGAGGAGGCAAATAAAATATTACATGAATTTATTCCAAAGGAAATTAGAATAATTGAAACGTTCTTTGATCCAGCATTAGGTGAAGCTACAGTTTTTGTTGGAAAACCTTCGCTACTTTACCAGTTAGGAGACGATTTTGATAATATTGATCTTATTGAAAAAACTGGTTGGAAAGTAAGGATAAGAAAAGCTCCTTTAATAATGGATATTATCAGAAATATTAACGAAATTCTTCGTAATACGGTAAATGAGAGAATTCGTTTTTACAGAGAAGTTGGAGAGAAAATTTTTAGATCTAAGTTGAATGAAATAGCAGAAGCAAGTCTAATTACTCTTGGCGGGTTCTCTGAGGTAGGTCGTTCATCTGTTTTACTTACTACTCATGAAAGTAAGATTTTACTAGATTGTGGAGTTAACGTAGCTGCTAAAAATGCACTATATTCTTTTCCAAGATTCGATATAACCGGCCTAGAAATGGACGAAATTGATGCAGTAATTTTAAGCCACGCCCATCTTGGCCATTCAGGTTTTTTGCCTGCTCTTTTCAAATATGGATATCATGGCCCTGTATACTGTTCTGAGCCAACATTACCATTAATGAATTTGTTGCAAAGACAGTATATTAAGAATAGCGATCATCTACCAATATTTTCTGATCGAGATATTGATGCAGTGGTAATGCATACCATTCCCTTATCTTTTGGAGTAGTTACAGATATCTCTCCTGACATAAGACTTGTCTTGAGTAATTCTGGTCATATGATAGGCTCTGGATCAGTTCATTTACATATCGGTAGCGGCAATCACAACCTTGTTTATACAGGAGATCTGAAGTTTGCGAAGACATTATCTTTAGAAAATGCATCATGGAATTTTCCCAGAGTTGAAACAATAATTATAGAAAGTACGCATGGTGGCAAGGAAAATGTGTTTCCGCAACGTGAGGAGGCTGAGGCTCGCCTTATCGATAGTATAAATAGCACAATAAATGCAAAAGGCAAAGTCTTGATTCCAGTGCCTGCTGTTGGACTATCTCAAGAGATTATGCTTGTTCTTAAGATGTCTATGAAAACTGGTAAAATTATTAAGACAAAAGTACTGGTCGAAAAGATCATATCAGAGGCTACTTCAATATATGAAGCATATCCAGAATATCTTTCAAAAGAGATAAAAAAGGATACTCTGGAAGATGAAGAGACTCCTCTGCAGTCAAACCATTTTGAAATTAGCCAATATAAAGCTCTAGAAAATGAATCTGCAATAATTTTAGCTCCTTCTTCCATGTTAATAAACGGTCCTTCGGTAGAATATCTGAAGCAAATATCTAAAGATCCAAATAATAAATTAATTCTAGCTTCGTATCAAGCTGTCGATACTCCAGGCAGAAGCATACAAGAGGGTAATCGACAGATTACAATCGGAGAGCAAAGTATCAAGCTAGACTGCCAAATCGAAAAAATAGAGGGTTTTAGTTCCCATAGTGATTATAATCAATTGATAGCATATATTAACAGACTAAGACCCAAACTTAAACGAGTATTGGTCAATCATGGAGAAAGGGCTAACGTGCAGAATCTTGCCAGCTCAATCAATAGGATGTTAAAGATTCAAACTCAGCAGCCATTAGTCCTTGAGCTGTCTCTTATACACATCT
>JBKPPX010000208.1:0-5051 GCA_046733815.1 Thermoproteota archaeon
GTTCATAATTGGACAATTAAAATTACTGGAAGGCTGTCAGATCTAATGAATATATCCTAATCGTAGTTTTCTAAATCTTCAGTAATATTAACAAGTCTTTTTCTTATCACGAATTTTCTATTTTTCTATAAAATGAGCACATCATCTCTGCATTTGCACCAAGGCTTTTCATAATAATGTTGCTAATATGGCTGCCAAACCTCATAAATAAGTAGGCTACTGCAAAGAAATGTACATCTTACTGTTCCCAATGTAGGCATATATTTTTGGTATATCCTAGTAGAAAGATCTTAAACAACGTGTAGTGGAGTATTATCAACGGACAAGTAATTATTGCGTTATAAGAGGAGGAACATTATCTACTGTTAAGTTGAGGCCGTATTACATGCTTTAATCTTATGCATAGTTGAAGAAGATACCGTTTTAATCAATCATCTTAAAAGCGATTCTCTAAAAAGCAGGTTCTTATTTATCTTCTTTGGAATTTCATCTTCAATTAGTATGCCAGCTAGATTACGTTCTCTTGGAATCCATATGAAGTATGGTTTCTCTTCCATGTTGTCTATTATATTTAGAATTTGAATTGTAAGTAATCTTACAACAGTCCCCTTACGTGTTTGTGCTTTTCTATTGATAAATTCAATTACACTTGCTGAGTCTGAATAAATGGTTATTTGTTTAGACCTTCTGACTGTATTAGTATTCAATGCTTCTATAATAGCTAAAAATTCTGCCTCTATCGAATCAAGTTTAAACTTACTACGAATAAATTTTTCTTCTTTTGTTTCTAATATACAATATCCATAGATGTTATGAGGTTTGCCTGCTGCATCCGTATATACTGTTATCATTATCTAACTACTCACTTTTGATCTGATCGTTAACTCTTAATGATACCGTTCACCTTTATTATTTTTCTTAAATCAATGTTAATTGTCATTCAGTTTCATTAGACACTACTATTTATTGTCCATCACATGCTTCTCTAGTATGTAATATGCTTACTAGTACATTATTATCTATAGAAGTATTGACAAATATTATATATTTCTTTGTTTATCTAGATAAATTTTCAAGCCATTAAATATTATAGTAATTATATATAAAAATATGTTATTAATTGATATTTTATATAAACTAAGATATTAGTCAATCTTTCATCTTGATATTAACCTGTCAAAATATAATCTACTAGATCATCGAGATCTGCTGTTGCTAGACAGCACACCTTGTCGGCACCGCCATAATATACAAATAACTTTTCATCTATAACACACGCACCTGTGGGGAAAACGACATTGTTTACATCTCCATATCGTTCGTATGTCGCTTCGGGCTCTAAAATTGGCTTTTTCGTTCTTCCAAGAACCTTACCAGGTTCCTTCAAATCCAAAATTGCGGCACCGGCACTATATACTCTCTCATTACTTACTCCATGATATATAACCAGCCATCCATATTTTGTTTTAATAGGTGGCGTCCCTGCTCCGACCTTTAACGATTCCCATTTTTGTTCTGGTTTCAGAAGCAACATATGCTTCTCAAAACTTGTTAATGAATTACCTTCCCCTAACCAAATACTAGGTCTGTCCACTCCGTATGAGGCTCCGATCCAACTACTAGGTCTGTGTAGGAAAAAGTAAGTAATATTTTCTTCCCTATCAGATAATCTTTCATTTATCTTTTCTGGAAATAAAACAACATCCTTATTATCTGACCCTTTACTCGTTATGATACCAAGTCGAGTATAATCAATATAGTCTGTAGTTGTCGCCAAGGCCGTCGATGCTTGGGGTTTATCTCGTACATGGCCAGAAAGTATAACATAGGTGACATATGCTTGATGATCAATCTCTACTAGTCTAGGATCTTCTATTCCGTATTTTTCATATTCCTCGACGGGGGAAATTGCAATTTCATTCCTTCTTGTAAAACAAAAACCATCTTTGCTTGATGCGTATCCTATTCTTGAAATATAATTTTCATATTCGCCTACTGCTCGGTATAGCATATGTATCTTATTTCCATCATACAAAGCTGCACAGTTAAAGACAGCTTTCGACTCCCACCAATTAGATTCACTGGGAATTAATATAGGATTTTTACTATATCTTTTTAGAATCCCATTTTTCATTAACACTATACACCTTTATTTACGAGCTAGTTGAACATTGGTCATATTGATGTATTTTGACTTTAAGCAAATGTCAATATATAGTGTATCTTAAGACATCATGCGAATAACCTACTTTCTCGATTACATTAAGGTAGGCTTCAGCTAACTACTCGACTACTATCATAGCAGAGTAGTTAATATTCGAAATGTAAGAATATTTTAGGCGTCTAGGATTGTCAGGAATAATTCCATGTAGTACAAAGAATATTTGTATTGAACCGTATCAATTGCGTATCGTAAAGGAAACCCTCAAATCTGCTACCTGCCGTTCATTGTGCAAGATTTGATTCAATATTCTATTTATAAGGAAAAGTAGTGTTTGGATGAAGAATTATTTGCTATCGCTTATCATTATATGCTGATAACCATTTTATGAGATTTTAAATGAGTATATGTTATGTAATTTCTCTTCTAAATTGATCTATATATCTCAAGTTTACAGATTTCTGTGACTTAAGGCCACCATTAACCTTTACATTATAGCCAACTAACAGGTCACAATATGAATCCTTAATCTCACAAGCTTATTGTTTCGTGAGACAATTATTCTGATGCATATGCATCTGAAGGAGTCATAGTCGCAGAACCCGTAATGTATTCTATAGTTGGGTCTTCTTTCAACAACTTTTCTATTTCTTCTACATACATCCGTATTGCTTTGAATCTGAGTGTCCTATCCTCCTCTATGTTCGAAACCCGTTGATATTTTTTATATATCCAGTCTTTCTTAACATCTATATCTGATATTGTGGCTGGATATACTATCTTAAGCATTACACTACCTTCCCAATCTTTATAGGTGGTTTCAAACTGGAGAATGTTCAACAGCAGTTTTTGATCCACTTTAGGAAAAAGAGTAGCTACTTCTTGAAGAAAAGTTTCGTAAGACGTTTTTAACTTTGATGATGACGTTGTAGACGTAGATGTTGTTGATGATACGCTTTGATCGTTAATCGAAGTCTTCTCCATATTAACGATTAATAGATATCATGTCTTTTAACCATTTAGATTATTCGAAGCGGTAATTGTCTTCAATAAATTTTGTATTTTCATTTAAATATACTATACCTCGTTCAATATTTTTAATGGATGATTTTGGGATAAGGTATTTGTCAGTCGTTATTGGTCCAAATGAAACAATAAGATGCTGGGGTTGAATTGCAGAAACTATCCCCACTTCCTGCCCATCGCTAGAATAAACTGGCTTGTTCACCAAACCCTGCCACCTACTCGTTTCATTACTCTCTCCTTCCATAATCTCAAAAGGTAAAATATTTGATTTAACCTTTTGTATAAAAATATAATGATGGTTGCCTACTCGCAGATGTTGCATTATCATAGACTTACTAGAAATGGTAAACTAGAAAGCATGCCAATTTGAGCATATATCCATTATTCTATAAAATGTTGGATAATTCATGCGTGTGGTATATGTTACTCAATAAACGCCAAAATTTAGCAAATTCTTACACATAATTAAATTTAATATTAAGATATACAAATAACTGATATCAAAGAAGCAGATTATTCTAATTTTAGGAGAATAATAGTTCTACATACAAACGCATGCATGAAGTTGTAAACTCTATGTGACAGTCATTCAGAAAGCAGCAAGACGTTTCGAAGGAGTGGGAATAACGCATGATAATGTCTTCAAAACTTATATCAACAGCAACAGCACCACAATAGTAAGAGATACCTAATCTGGTAAGTCTTTCGGAACGCAGATATATTTTCTTTGGAAGACAAGAATAGAAAGTTTGGTAGACCACCTATCCAATAGAAAAGCGAAATACTAAGATTCGTCCCAGGAATGATTGGATTTTGTTCTCTTTTGCATTTCATCATCTACCGCGTCTGCCATTATATCGAGCTCTTCAAACCCTCCAAACTTCTGATAAGTCAGCCTCTCTAATAACTCTAGGACACTCTTGGCAGAATGATATTGTGGTATTTGTGGATCGTTTATTTCACTATAAAGTCCAATACCTTGTATATTATTCAATTTTGCAAAACCAAGTATAAGACCGTTGAACCCAGTAATAAGCGATGACTGAGGAGTGGTTTCAATACTTAGCTTTTTAAGTCGTTCAGTCAAGTCTGGAGAAGTGGTAGTAATGAAGGTCTTTGGTTGTTTACCTATGTTTCTGCTAGTATGGAAAGCGCCAACCGTGTATATCAATTGAGCAGAATGAGTTTTAGCGATATCAATAACGTCTTGACACAATTCATAAAGTTCCTTATTTGTCTGTGGTTGACCTACTCCTCCTCCAAAAATTATGGTGTCCTTAGCATATCGATATTCCCATCTTTCTTGCTCAAAGTCAATATATCCGCCTTTATCTACGACATAATTTGGATAGTAAGAAGAGACATAGCGAAATAAGATCGTCTTTAAGCTTCTATTAATAAATTCTATTGCAATAGTGCCGACATTTCCCATATCTTGCATTGCAGCAATAACTATTGGCTTTTTTATGCCCGGATCTTTGACATCAACAAACTTCATAATATATTCAGGCTGTTTATACATAAAAACCATGTACTCTAGAAATAATATTCTGAATTTATTGTTGCCAGAAATAGATTTTTATCTTATAATGAGTCCTAATTTTATAACCTTTCGTAATGTAAGGGTATAGCAAGCGCGATCCTATAATTTTCTAGAAAGGAACAAAAATGTAGCTCTATATTATATATCTATATTCCATTTAATTATTATACTATACGATTACATACATCATAGTTTATTTTACTCCATTATATTATACACTTATACCATTTAGGTTAGTTTTTTCTATTGTCTGAAATACCTTTACAACATGGTTAAATTTACTAACAATTTGCTCTGTTGACTCTTTGGATACCCTTTTAG
>JBKPPX010000209.1:0-1826 GCA_046733815.1 Thermoproteota archaeon
CATCATATGTTACTTGAAACACCAAAAGTATTGTTCTTACACTGGTCAGTCACAGGAGTTCCTACTGATATAGCAAACCAAGCATTGGAGATCTTAATGCAAACATCAACCTATCAAAACCAAACAGGAAATACAAGAACACCGTCTTCTGCAGGTGCGTAGAAAGCAGATAATCTACCATTTTCCCCTTATTTTTTCTAATACAAAAATTACTAATTATATTCTTTTTAGCTATGAGATTAAGAACGTTTTCGTCCATGAATCTACGTACTACATATATAAAATGCTTTATGATAATATTGATGTATTCTCAACAGCGATGATGGCAGTAAGGCTAGCATAGTCAGGATTGTCTGGCGAAGTTAATAATATATAATAATAGCAAAATAAAGAAAAAAACTCTTCTATTTATCTCCCAAATTCTCAGTCTGTCCAATCGCCAACAAAAATTACAATAACAGTAGTAGTAGTTTAACTTTGACGGCACCACAGCTTAATTACCTATTTGAAATTATAGCCTCTAAAATTTTCAGTCTTATCATTATAATCATTTTTTCATCATTTGTTAGATCTTTATCTAAGTTTTATCACATCGAAAACGCATTTTATATTATCTTAGGATAGAAGTTTTTCGTGACTTTAGATACTATTCCGCTAAATGCAGAACTAGTAAGAAGGAACCATTCCCATACATATACTTCTCCAGGAACAGAACAAGGACCTTTAGGCTCACCATTATCATCTAGCTGTGTATCTGTTTTCACGTTTATAGATGGACAACAATTTATCTTAGCGCATTATGGCGTTGTGCCCAATCAATTATTGAGCCATCATATAATCTGACATTATTAAAACCAGCCTGCTTAAACTGTAAGTATTTATGCGCAGCTCGTGTACCAGAGTGGCAGTAGCATATAATCTCCTTATCGTTAGTTATCCCTTTACTCTCAAAGTCCTTCTGTAATTCTTCCTTAGTTTTGAACATAAAACCGCCATCACCAAGACCCTCATCCCAATTGTGTAATATGGAGCCTGGTATCCTAGCTTGCATATGTTCTTGTGGAGTTCTTGCGTCAACAATTACAATACTTGGATCAGTTTTCCTTGCTTTTATCATATCAGAATCTGCTCTTATCGAATGATTTGGTTTAGATTTGAATTGGACAGGGGTATTAATATGAGATGGAGCACCACTCGAAATTGGTAATCCTTCATTTTGCCACGTCTTAAATCCAATATCTAAAAGCTTAGTATTTGGATGACCATGATACATCAAAGTCCATGCAATTCTTGCTGATGAAGGATCCATATATTCACCGTATACGACTACTATTTTAGAATCGTTTATCCCAAGATTACTAAAAAGGTCTTCTGCAAGTGACCTATCTAATACTAAATTGGCTCCATTATCTGCAAGCGAGATTACTTTTTCAAATTCAAGATATCTTGCATTTTTAATGTGGCCTACTCTATATGGCATAATTCCTCTGCCATCTATAATTACCAGATCAGGGTCATCAAGATGCCCTACAAGCCATTTACTAGTTACAGTTATCATACAATCAACTTGGTTAATTACTCTTATATTTTATACACTTTAGAGCGGGTGAGCAAAATGACAAAATCTAGAATTGATCCACAATCAATTCATAGTTCGGATTGAATATGTCCTTATTTTAAATTAATAAGGAACTTTTTTTGCTTTAAATTACTTCTTGCCTTATAACAAAATAGCATTAATAAATAACATCTACTATTTGTGACTTCATAATATAGGTATGTGTACGAGTTAAGCTAATGAAATCGGATGTAATTCTGTGCTGTAC
>JBKPPX010000210.1:0-2102 GCA_046733815.1 Thermoproteota archaeon
CCAAGAAAAGAATAATAAAACAAAGGTGAAACTATTCCATCGACTGTACTTTCACTAATGCACTCTATAGTTCCAGAAAGTACATGTTGTTCATCTAGATTTTTTGTATCTCGTCTTACTATCATTGATAAATTATACCTAGCGTCATGCAGGTCACATCTTTCTAGCGCATCTGTCACTGCCTTAGCATAGTCCTCCATACTTCTTATTGCAATGGTAATCTTCAATATTAGAGCTAAGACAATTATTATGGCAATAGAGCTCAGTAAGTGGAAGCTTATAAAGGTCAGAAAGTAAATTGCAAGACCAAATATAATAATCAAGGAAATTGAAAAAATAATTCCGTTTTCTTTTTCTTTTTTTGCAGAATTATCATTGTGCTGCTTCAACTTTGGAATAAAGAATTCAATAAGTTTTCCAAGCCATGCAACTGGATGACGTTTATTAGAAGGCTCTCCAAACAAAAGGTCTATAACAATAGCTCCGGCAAGAGCAAAAAGCAGGTATTCTCCGATCATATTTTCTGCAGTCCTATTATTTCTCCGATTATTTTTTGTATATCAGTACTATTTTTTACTGCCTCCGCAATAATGTCAATTTGCCGATCCCATGATTCCCTGGGTAATTTAGAATTGGTAAAAGTATGCTCATCAAGCGAATCTTCTTTTGGTAAATCAAAATGGACTTTTGGTATCACTCCAAACACTTTTTTCTTGGTTTTTTTTTCAACAAAGTCTATTGCTTTATCTAAAAGAGATTGATCTCCAAGAAATTTGTTTATTAAAAATCCTTTAACCAAATCTCTATGACGAGGCTTTAACAATTTCAAGGTTCCAATCATACTGGCAAAACATCCTCCTCTCTCAATGTCTGAAATAATGATTACTGGTGCATCAGTTTTCTCTGCAAGTAACATATTTGCAACATCGTACCTCGAAATATTGATTTCTGCAGGTGATCCAGCGCCTTCCACTATGATGATATCATTTTCTTTCCTTAGGCTTGCTAAAGAATTTAAAACAACAGGGAAACCTTTTTGCAAAACAAATGTTTTATAATATTCTTTTGCATGCATTTCAGAATAAAACCTTCCTTTGAGAATAATGCTACTTCGATAGTTTCCAAGTGGTTTTAATAGGATGGGATTCATTCTGACATCTGGCTCCTTTCTTGAAGCAACCGCTTGGATTGCCTGTGCTAAGGCCATCCTATGCAATGTTCCCGAAACAGTATAGCCAAATGAAGACATGTTTTGAGCTTTGAATGGAGCTACACGATATCCATTGTTAGAAAAAATCCTACAAAATGCAGTAACAATGGTGCTTTTACCTGAGCCAGAAGATGTACCTTGAATCATCAGCAGCTTTGCATTCATCTATCTAATGACTCCAGCGCCTCAATTAATAGTAGATTTTCCTTATGTGTTTTTACTGCCACACGAATATAGTCTGCTTTCTCCATACCAGTAAAAGTACTGCAATCTCTGACTAGGATTCCACTTTTTATCAAGATTGAATTCCTTATTCTTACAGAGTTTTCTTTTAAGTGGATCAAAAAATAGTTAACATCGGACTGACAAGGAATAAAAGAGCGTGTTTTTCTTTTTATATCGTCATGCATAAATCTGCGCTCTTTTTTGATCATTGCTCTTGCCTTTATTAGATGTCTTACATCTTGCAAAGCAACAATGCCAGCTATTTGTGCCATTCCATTTACATTCCATGGTATTTTATTGGAAGACAACTGTTTGGCAAGTTTGGGATTGCATATACTGTAACCAATTCTTAAGCCAGCTAGACCAAAGGATTTTGTCAGAGATCGCAAAATTATAAGATTATCAAACTCTTTGATTTTATCAATTATAGCACATTGAGCGTTGTCATCATCAACAAATTCAATAAAACATTCGTCAATTAGAATCTTAGTAGAGCTATCTATACATTCTATTATTTTTTTAATAGCTTTAGTGGAAAGTAATCCAGTAGGATTATTAGGATTGCATAGAAATACGGCGTCAGAATTTTTTACCTTTTCGATAATAACTTTGGTATCTAAAGTTAAATCCCTTAACGGAACGAATAAAATATTAGCACCCATTCGCT
>JBKPPX010000211.1:0-3231 GCA_046733815.1 Thermoproteota archaeon
AGATTCAGAAATGAATTCGATATAGCTATTGGAAATAATTCAAGTTCTATTGGGTGGGTAGAACTCTCAAAAGTAAGAAATGAGTTATGCAAAAAGCATAATATATCAAATGAAGATTTCTATAGTTTTGTTGAACAAATAACAAATCTCTATCATGATAAATATGAATTATCTACAGGTGGATATGAGGGATTGACTGTTAGAGGGTTGCTTCATGGATTTGTGAGGTGCATATAGGTGTATCCGTATGGTTTAACACAAAACCCTTATCCTAGCAGTCCTACTCCAACACCAATAGATGCTCAAGTTTTAGGGGGAAGAAGACATAAGGAAGCAAAGATGGCTGTGTTATCTTGCATTGAGGATTTGAATTCTAAAGTTACTACGATTGCAACTGGTAGGGATTTTCGTTTAATTACTCTTATTCAAGATGTTGGATCAGGTAAGACACACCTTGCCTTGCATATTAGATCATTGCAGGAGATCCGTGAGAACACTGTTACATCATACGCAGACCTATCCCTAGTTTTTCCCCGTGACATCCATAGTATGTATAGTGCACTGTTAAGAGGTTTTGATAAAGAATATATCAATAGCCTAAGAAAAGCGATTGTTTATTACCTTAAAGAGAAGGCAGAACAGAGTGATAAGCAAGCCAAGAAAATTTTCAAATATGGATTTGTTGATTTACTAACAAAGAAAAATCTTTCAAATAAAGCTCAACGTGTTTTGGATGGGAGTATGGCTCCAGATTACTCTGCCATAGATCAGGTGTTGAAAGCAGAATTCTCGTTAGTTGAGATATCTGTTATGAAATTAATAATCGAAGGTAAATTCGCAGATGATGCTGATAATATTAGGAACATGAAACATATTATTAGTAGGATATCAGCATTGGCTAATCTAAATCTAAAATTTTTAAAGAAATTGACTATTCTTCAAATTGATGAATTTGACTCAGATAAAAGGTCATTAGAAGTTGTAAAGGCAATCATTAATGCCCACTTACCATCAACTGTATTGATGTTAATTTTAACACCCTCTTCATATGAAGAGATACGAAAGGAAGATAATGCTATCTTTGATAGGTTAGAAAAAGCAAACTACAAAATCGATCTAGCAGGTTCAAACACATTGGATGAGATACGTGATATCATACTAGAATATATAAGGCATTATGATATTCAAAAATGCTTTAAATTAGAAGAGGAAAACGATCTTTCGGCAAAGATAAAAGTAATTTATGATGAATTCCCTGATTTTAGAAACGTTAGATCAATGACTAATATACTATACAATGCAACTGAAAATGCTGCAAAAAGAAACGCTTCAATTATCGACGAAAAAGCGATAGATGATACAATCAAAAGTACGCACCCGGGGCTGCGGGTTAGAGGAAGTATAATGGGCGTGCCGCTTTCTGATTTTATAAAGATTAGAAGCAGCTCTAATGATATTCATATGCTGGAATCCGATGTTCGTGATGCAGTAAAAAACCTCCTAAACTATGCGCACGACATAGGCAGCGTAGCTAAATTTGAATCGACTAACGGAAGAGCCAAGGGAATTGATGTAATTTATAACGATCCCTCTGGAACTAAGGTAGCTGTTGCTGTGGTGATAAACAAAGATCATACTAAGAGTTTTGATCAGATATCTGATACCGTAAAATCTATTGGTTTTGCGGATAAACTACTAATATTAACTAATGCAAATACTGATAGCGGAACTGAGGGAATGACAGTAGTGAACATCGACAGATGTAAAATGACAGACCTAATTTATTTTAGTAGTAAATATAAAAATAACGAAATATTACATGATGATTTGCATCGTGCATTATTGCTAGCAAAATCAATTAAACTGTGTTGATTCATGTAAATATATTGTATCATTACTTTTTAGACGCCAAACTTTTTTAAGAGAGAATTACGATTGTTGCATTGTGGGTAGGAAAGGAAGAAGCGATAAATTTAAGGAAAACTTTGAAAATCCGTATTATGATGTATTTCGGTGCAATATATGTGGCGAGAATGCAGACTTTGTGGTCCAACTCGAACTTATAAAAGAAAGGAGTAATTACAATATTGTAGAATCAGTAAACCAAATGCCTTTTTACTTGTGCGAGAATCATGAATACGTTTATAAGAAAATGCAAAGCAATATAGAGCTAAAAAATTACTTCCTTGAAACCCTTAGACAAAATCAATAATAGCTCTGCAGGATAATTGCATTAGATAATTAGTATGGCAAAAAATAGAATGTTTAAGACGCTTGAGGACTTTCTAAAGAATTTGCATAAAGAAGGGACCACTCTAATAGATTTCAATGGACAAAAGATCCCTTGTATCCTTATAAATCCAACTAGATTTCAAGAAATCTTGGGAACGGTTCACGGGAAAAATTTAGCAGTAGATATTTTGCTAAACGTATTCCACGATAGTCAAGATGTTTTTGTAGATGTCAAACTGAATTTTCTGGATATAGGTATTGAAGAAAATTATCTTCTATATGCAAATGATTTATTGGAATTCTTCGAATCTTTAACAAAAACAGGAATAGTTGGCATCGCACCAGACGATTCTTATCCTAGAAATAATTCAAATATTTTCATGATACAGCTTCCTAAAAAGGAGGCAGCCGAAAATGCACTCAGAATAATTAAAGCAAACGCGAAAAATACAAGGAGATACATTGATGTGGACCGCTATGTATAATAATTATTACAACCTAATGTAATGATGGATTACGACAACGGCGGAAACACAGAGATCAAGAACAGAGGATTATCATATCTTTGCGAATGTTATGAATATAGATGGTGAAAAATATCTCTATCAAATATCATAACAATAGCAAAAAAAATGATGGCAAGATTGATAATAATATAATACCATCTGAAATTGATATCCATTTTCAAATGTATGGTAAACATGCATGGGAAGTTGAATATGGTGATAGATGTCCTATCTGCGAAAAAAGGATAGATGAATTCGGTTATTGTGCGTGCGGTAGTCAAGGCGAGTAGATTTCAGATTATTCAATAATCTATCAACTACCATCGCATCAGAACAAGGAATAGAAAAAGAATAAATAAGATATATTATTATAGTAATTAAAGTAACTATCTGTATTTTGTTTTGGGTATGGACTTTAGTCATATTTAGAAAGTTAGCCGCAGAATTTCAAAAACTATTGTTCATTGAACCGCAAATAAAGCTATTTCTGACT
>JBKPPX010000212.1:0-1656 GCA_046733815.1 Thermoproteota archaeon
TTCATGGTTGTTCCACTACCACCAAACGGATCAAGAACCACATCTCCTTCAACCGTGTATAATTTTATCAATCTCTCTGGTAATATTTCAGGAAATGGTGCTGGATGTCCTTTAGTATGTGATACTCTCATATCCCAGACACTCCATGATACTTGTTTAATAAATTCCTCTGATAATCTGTTTTCTGGATCAAGATTTATTCTTATTTGGCCTTCATTTTGGAAAATCAGAATATATTCGTGCATTATATTTAGATTAAAAAAACAAGGATATGGTTCACTCTTTAGAAATTTCGTGACTCCACGCTGCCACAATCCCTGCGTACCTTTTGGCTTTATCCATATAATCTCTTTCTTAAATGTAAAACTAAGATCCTCCATCATCTTTACTATGTCAGCATTAATGGGTTTCATCCCAATATCAGATACAGCAGTTCCAATGTTGATTGCAACAAACCTTCCAGGGGCCATTATTCTTTTTACTTCTTTGAAGACTCTTTGAATTTCATACAAATATTTTGAGTATGCTTGATTAGGGCCTAATCCAGTTTCTCCATATTTTTTAAGATTCCAATAAGGTGGAGAAGTAACAACAAAATGAATTGAGCCAGAATTAATTTCTGGCATGAATGAAGAATCTCCTATAATTAAAGTATGACTAGTCATTATACAGTTATAGCTACCCATCTAGCTATTAAAGATAAGTAAAGTTCATCTGTATTGTTGTTACTCTATTCATCTCATTATATTTCTATCATATAGTATCCATAAATTAAGAGAAGTTAATTAGAATTAGATTAAGCAAGTACTATCCGTCATAGTTTGCACAGTTAACCATGCTACATAAAAAATGATTATGTTATTGCTACCATGTGTAAAAAGATTTCAATATCCTAAAGGAACCTGGTGACATCTTGTGCTATGAAGAACCATGCCATTCATTGCAATATCTCATTGTATCATTATATCTAAATCTGTCATCATTTCTGATAATGATTATTTGCTATCCATAGAAGAATGGACAGGAATTAACATGCTGTTACTAATTTTACTGCCTAAAAATAGGTTTGATGATTCTTTATAGCAAGCATATATATTCTATTCAGATATTGAAAACGAAAATAAAGCTTGATCACTATAGTTCGTTAAGGAACAACAATCATAGTATTAGATAATAATAAGAGTTTTTTATCCATCAAGTTCATTATCTAACAATTAATAAATGCTAATAACTAAAGTAATAAATTTGAGGTTAATATAGATGTCAATATGTTCACAATGAGGATTATTACAACTTTGTGCGTCGCTTTGGTAATATCCACATTGTCAGTAACCAATAATTTTACTGTGCATTCACAATCCAATACTCATACCCAACAAGAGACATTGACGAATTCTACAAGCAGAGGAAGTCTTGATGTAAAGCTTGAGCCTATCCCATATCCTATAGAAACCAATAAGGATACAGAATTCAAAATCTCATTTCTAAAACCGAATAGCAGTATATTGCAAGAGGATATTGATTTTGACTTTATAATTCTAAAAGATCGAAAACCAGTATTTCAAGCATCAAATCATACTAGTAGACCTTCAGATCTATTGCATGCCGCTAATGGATATATTATTATACCTCTACTTAACTATAAATTCAATAAGG
>JBKPPX010000213.1:0-1921 GCA_046733815.1 Thermoproteota archaeon
TACTTGAACTGTCTTGGTCTCAGTTGCTGGTTCCTTTATGATAGTTATTTCCTCTCCTGTAGTTGCTCTCTTGGATACAACTATTCTTTCCTCCATAATTTTGATGCGCTCTTCTTCTTCAACTATTGGTGATGAACCCTCCATGTAGGTATTCTTTGCTTCTTCTTCGGTTATACTAACATGTAATATATCTCCATCATAATATGCTACAAGAGACTTTGGAATATAGAACTTTTCTTTACTTATAGTTCCTTTATGTGTGAGGATAAAATCCTGATCGACTTGTTGTATTTCTCCAAGATCTGCGTCATTAATACCTCTTGCTTCCTTCTTTATTACATCATCCCAGTTTATAGTGCGAGTATCTGTATTAGTTTCCATGATAAATAACTATATAATACATAAAATTTAATACTTGACAAAATTATTTGCTTTCTAAATAATTGGAAATAAAATCGGGGAGACTTTGGCTCTCATTTTTGGAGTTACTATAGAGATTCCTCAGAATATCATACTCCATAACTAATTATTGTACTTAATTAATGGTGCCTATATTTATTGCAAATATTGTCTTCAAAAAGATAAAAGATATATCTTAATTGAATCTAAAAGTATTTTGTGTTATTTTTTCAAACTACAGTAAGTGAATCTAATTCTTACTTTAAGTGATGAAAGACACAGTACATATAAGAAATGCTTATTGCGCCTTTTATAGCATTGCTCCTATGGACTATTCGAAATATATGTCAGAAGTATTGACATATCAAAGAATAGATCTTGATGATGCAGAAAGGTCATTTCTTTTCAAAGTTATTAATGGTCAAGATTCAGTTTACAAAATACTTTCTTACTTTAAGTTAAGACGCCAAACTATGTCTTACAAGAATATTCAATATATTCTTAGTAGACTTCAGGAACGATATTTTATCGAAGAAATAAGAGGAAAATTTTTACGCGGAACAATATACTACAGGTTAACTACATTTGGATTATTTCATATCTTTTCTAGGATGGCGAGTTATCCACCTGAATTATTAATAAAATATAAAGATAACATAATATTACAAACTCTGCTATATCCATACTTTGAGGAAGAAACTATAAAATATTGTACTGCTCGTTTCTATTCTACAATAACTCAATATCTGCGTGAATGTTGTCAAACAACTCTATTTGCTCTCGATGCCATTAAATCTACATCCAATGCAGAAGACAGAGGAGTACAAGCCAAACAGTTAGAATTTGATTTAGAATGGCATACTAAAGCTTTGGGCTTTAAACTGACAGTCCTTTATAATGAGTCAAATATGCTAATTACAAATCCTGACGTTTCAAATGATAATGCTAGAATTGCATTATATGAGGTTGAAAACGAGATGAAAACACTTCTCTCAAAAGATAGCAGATTCATGGATCTTATTCTGACTCTCAAAAAAGAATTTGAGGATGGATATAAAGAACTAAGTGATCTAAAAAAGGCCAAATGACAGATTAATCATTTAGTAAAGATAATATAAGATTTTTTGGAGCTTATATTTTTCTTTCCTTTTTTATCGTCAATAATGATAAGATGCCTTAATCAATATACCTTTCAAACAACTTTTTATTTTATCTAGAATGTGGTTCTTATCACGTAACTATATCTGATAGACTCATCGCCTGTTTAAGGAATAAATATGGTAAGTAAATTACTAAATCTAATTATACAACAAGACTACAATGAAAGAAACAGCCGCTTTCCTAAGGGAAAGTATCTGTAAATAATGAACCTTTAGATGAGACAAACCCATTATGTAGTCAAGATAAGTAATATACAATAATACCTCAGTAGCAACTACTATAAACATGAATTCTACAAAATTTGTATTTAAATGATTACTACACTATTACGCAAATTATCAGTGTTCAATATATTCAAAGC
>JBKPPX010000214.1:0-6970 GCA_046733815.1 Thermoproteota archaeon
CTATTGTACCAATTGCAAAGGCGTATGGCTAGATAGAGGTGAAATTGACAAAATAGCGACGATGCAAACAAGATATGACGAAGAACATTATCGAAGTTACCATAGAGATAGAGATTTTGATGATTATGATGACGACTATTACAATTACGGAGGGCATAGAAGGCGAAGAGGTTTCTTTGGCGACCTGTTTGATTTTTGATTGGAGGAAATACAGATTAAAGTCCGTTTGCTGCTGAATTTGTCCGACAATTATCTAAATTGAATTCAATTCAATGCCGTATTTCCAGAGCAGAAAGAAATGGACTGGGTGGAACCCAGGACGATATCGGTTCCTTTAATGGATTCTGCTAATAATTCTGATAGAACTAGCATTAAAGTTTTCCTGCCTTTGGAAATAAGCTATGATGATTTAGTAATAGACTAGAAAAAAAATGATATAATACAAGGTTTGCTTTTTACAGCGGTTTAGGGTGCAATTTTTGCTAGTCAAACTCCGATGTCTAGTTATTTGGACGACTTTTTTTGAATTCTGATCGAATCCAACTTCATTATTGCAGTAAAGTTTTTCAAACCTTGAATTAAGGGATTCGTATTTCAGATGTCTCTCTAGGTTAGATAGACTTTAGCTCCTCCATGTATCTTTGATACGGTAAGTATCTTGGCCCATTCTTCTAGCGACTCTACTACAGCGCGGGCCTGATGAATGTCTTTCCCTACTGCAACAACTCCGTGGTTCTTGATGACGACTGCTCTGGTAGCACTACCTCCTTTTAGAAACGCACCAGATACAGATTCTGCAAGATCCTTCGAACCAGAGGGTTTGTTCGAGATTATTACCGGCTGGCCAACCACAATTTTGGCCTCTTCGATAACATGTTGGAATCTTGTTGAGGATATCGAGACGCCTATAGTAAAAGGACTGTGAGCATGTACAACCGCATTAACATCCTGCCGCTTGTTGTAGATGTTTCTGTGCAAATTAAGCTCGATGCTTGGTCTGATATTTCCAAATACTTTGCTGGTTTTCAGGTGTACTTTAACAAGATGGTTTGAATGTATTTTTATACCTTGAAATTCCTGATGGTGTGATCCACATCCATCTATTTCTGATCCTGACGCTGTGGTTACCTGATATGGAAGTAGTAAGACCCATCCAATAAAGATCTTTTACACAGTTTACAAGCTCTACTTTCTTGCTATTCAAATCTTTCTCTCTTCTCGTTTTAGAAAAACCCCAACCACATTATAAGCAATAACTACTGCTGCATCTGAGAGAGATCTCTGTACTTCTATTTGTTTTCTTGGCAAAGTTGGAATTGCTAGAACAACCAATTCCACAAAATAATCACAATTCAAAATGGCATACCTTTAGTGGATGATAGATATACACGTCATGAACTCTTTTACAGGCTATCTAAATAATCCTTGAATGAACTAGCATGATAATGAGAGTATTGTTTACATTGTTCATCGCTTTGTGATCTCGCCTTCAGGCATAGGAGTTTGATTCACGTTCGGACCGAACTTTATTTGATGAAATTCAATATATGTCCTGCTATCGACAGAAAACCCTGAATTAAGAGAGAGAATGCAATTGTAAGGCCGCTTCGGTGGTATTAAGTTCCTGCATGTAGAAGGGTCCGACTCATTAAGCCTTAAGGATACTTAGATGACGGATAATGTCTGTCACTGTATCGGCTGCAGGTCCATGCGGTTATATGCTTTTAGAAGCACTAAAGTGAATGCGGAAATAAGGTGTAGATTAAGAAGATAACACTGGAACCATCAGAAACGGAATCTGGATAAAGTTTGACTACACATTTACTAATCCTTTAGTTAGCGAACTTGTAATATATCATAACATAAGGCCTGCCTAATATATCATAACATAATTATTCAATATGTATCTGCCAACTCTTTTATACTAGAGAAGGGATCGTGTCAAATACCTCATACTCTCGGGGGTGTAAAGAATATGGTGTCCGACAATATTCTGATTGATGGAGATATCCTTCCTTCGCTATTACAAGAACTGAATAGTCTTGGTATTTCTATCAATCATCTACATCAGTTGAATAATAACAGAGAGCTTTATCGTCTTGCAGATAATCTAAAACATGCTTTTTTGTATGAGATAAGGGATAGCGAAGAACAAGGAATTTTTGTTAACCCTGGTGGCGCTTAATTCATCTATCTACACCTATATATCTAATTAGCTGGCCGTATATTCCTCAGAACAATAATAATAATCATCATTATTGTTTTTCTTCCGAGAATCCATAATAAAATATAGAAGCCTTTCAAGGATTCATAGATGAAGGAGATGAAAAAAGAATATGGTGAACCCACTTGAAGAAGAGCATCGGAATCTCCAAAAGCTCTCTGAAGAAAGGAGGACAGAGAGGAGGATTGGCAGACAACAACATGGCGGCAGCAGTAGGGCAGTAGACGAAAGACGTTAAATATATCTCGCACAAGAAAAATGTATGAGTAGTACCACCAGTAGTTCTCAATTCAAGGGTACTATCGGACGTACTTGGGAAGAATCAAAGCCATGGTGGCCGCAACCGATTCGTGCTCCAGAAGATGCACCAGACATTCTATACATTATACTAGATGATGTAGGATATGGATGGCTGAGTTGCTATGGTGGCCCTATAGATACCCCCAATATAGACAATCTTGCGGCAAACGGGTTACTATACAATAACTGGCATACTACAGCGCTATGTTCTCCTACCAGGGCATGTTTGCTTACTGGCCGAAATCACCATTCAGTAGGGATGGCCAGTATCCCAGAGTCTGCAACAGGTTTTCCAGGATATAACGGGATAATGCCAAAAGAAAAAGCCGCCATCGGAGCTATGCTACGGCAATATGGATACAACACTTACTGCGTTGGTAAATGGCACGACACTCCTGATACGGACACAGGACCAGAAGGACCATTTGACCGCTGGCCTGTGGGAGAAATGATGGGCTTTGATCGATATTATGGGTTTATGGGAGGAGATTGCAATCAATGGTACCCCGCTTTGGTCTGGGACCACCACCCATTTCCAACTCCAAAGACACCAGAAGAAGGCTACCATCTAAGTGTTGATTTAGTTGATAAGGCAATTTTGTTTCTCGCCAATCATGAATCTGTAGCTCCTGAGAAACCATGGCTTCTATGGCTTGCATTTGGCGCATGCCATGCCCCACACCACGTACCAAAAGAATGGATTGATAAGTACAAGGGAAAGTTTGACAAGGGATGGGACAAAGTAAGAGAGGAAACGCTTGAGCGTCAAAAGAGGATGGGAATAGTACCGAAAAACACAGAATTAGCACCACCCAATGAAGGAGTACAAAAATGGGATGGCGACATATCATCTGACGAAAAAATATTGTTTGCTCGCATGATGGAGTGCTATGCTGGCTTTTTGAGTCATACTGATAATCAGATTGGACGACTGATTGCATTTTTAGAGAAGATTGGCAAGCTAGAAAACACGCTTCTGTTTGTATGCTCTGACAATGGGGCAAGCGCAGAAGGCACACTTACAGGACTATTCGATGAGATATCAGCCGTGGAAATGGTGACTGAGTCTGTACAAGAAAACATAAGGAGAATAGACGAGCTTGGTGGACCGAAAAGTTACAACCACTATCCTGTTGGATGGGCAATGGCAGGTGACACTCCATTCAAGTGGTACAAGCAGTATACACATTACGGTGGTACAAAAGACCCTCTAATAGTACATTGGCCAAAAGGAATCAAAGACAAAGGCAAGATAAGAACTCAATTCCATCATGCTATCGATATAGTACCAACTATTTTAGACGCTATAGGAGTTGAACTACCATCTCAAATTGGTGGATACACTCAAGCACCAATAGAAGGTGTGAGTATGTTCTATTCCTTCAACAACGCAGACGCTCCCTCTGCTAAGCAGATACAGTACTTTGAGATGCTTGGCAATAGAGGATTATGGTATAAGGGATGGAAAGCAGTTACCTACCATGGTAGGCTTCCCTGGGAAAACAATGCAAAGTGGACCTTTGATGAAGATAAATGGGAGCTCTATAACGTAGAGCAAGATTTCTCAGAATGTCACAACCTGGCTGGAAAACATCCTGAAAAGTTAAGACAGTTAGTAGAGTTATGGTGGGCTGAAGCAGAGAAGTACAATGTATTGCCATTAGATGATCGTTTTCAGCAGAGACTCGCTGAACGTGCTATGTTGGACAAGGAAAAAACATCATTCGTATTTTATCCTGGCACTGTAAGAATTCCAGAGCGTAGAGCACCTCGCACACAGAACCGCTCATTCTCCATTACTGCTGAAGTTGAGATAGCTCATACTGCCGATGGTGGTGGTAATGGAGGCAATGGTGGTAAGGCAGAAGGCCCTATCTGCGCAATAGGTGGTGTGTCTTTGGGCTGGTCTCTTTACATCAAAGACCGTCGCTTGGTATACTGCTACAACTACTTGCATAAGCGGACCTATATACGATCTACAAAAGAAGTACCTGTTGGTAAGAAAGTAATACTGCGCTATGAGTTTGAAAAGACTGGTCAAGAAAAGCACGGTGCAGGTGGCATATGCAGGCTATACATAAATGATGAGAAAGTAGGTGAAGGACAGATCCCACATACGTCAAAATTCTGCTATTCGTTTGACGAAGGTTTTGATATAGGACGTGATTCAGGCTCTCCTGTTAGTGAAGAGTATAAAGCTGGTGCCCAATTTACTGGAGGAAATATTGAGAGAGTAGTAATAGACCTTGTCGGTGAAAGACATATAGATCCAGAAGCTGAGGCCAGGATTCACATGAACAGGCAGTAGCTCAAGTCAGAAACCATTTCATGAATCTGCTTGGATGTAATTTCTAAGAGTGGCAGGGCTTATCTCTCCATTTTCGACCCTTTCTTTCTGGCCTTGTGCAAACCTCGAAATAGTTGCAATCGCCCAGTCTGGCTCTTTCTCCCCATTTTCAGCGAAGGCCTTAGCGCAGTCTTCCATTGTTCTTTGCGTCAGACCAACGAGAGTAAAAAATTTGGCTAGCATTCCGCTGTACTTTTCCCTGGTCATAGGGGCTTCCATTCCGTAAAGGAACATTGACCATTGATCCATTGATGCTTCTTGCAACTATTTCACTCCTTTTTTCACATGAATCATATTTTGGAGTGATATCATAGCGGGCTCGTCGGGAGTCGAACCTGAAACCAGTAGTTGTGAATTACATTATCTGTTCAATTCTAAATCAAGTAATTGGTTTATCTTATCGTCATATGTCTGATCCTTTCTGCAAGCTCTCTTTAGCCTATTTCTGGTCGAGTCCAGTATCTGAACTGTAGTGATAAAATCGTCCTTACTTCGTGTGGATGTACTGATACCCTTTTTGGCATTCAATGAAAAATCATTTCAATATTTGCTATAAAAGGCTATTGAGGACTATTGGATTACAGAGCTAGATGATCGCCAGCTCGTCTGTATTGACTCCAAACCTCTGCCACGATTCCTTGTATTCCTCTGCCATCTTATCAAGCTCATATGCTACATAGAATTGTGCAGAAGTGCTTTTTGCCCTCCCTGCTAAGACATCCGCCTGTTCAAATCTCATAATGGCATTAGACCTCATCACATTGTAGTGAATCTTCCTCATTCCTATGTACAATATTCCTGCATCATGCTTCGTTATCTTGTTTGCAGCCTGCTGCTCCGCTTCACTGAAGCTTGAACGCTCACGGAACTTCTGCCAAAGCGATGTCGGCATTAATGTCAGATAGCATTTCTTGTTGCCCCTTATCCAATTGATGCCTATTCCGGTGATACCATTTTGCTTGTGAACCACGTGGAGCTTATCACACCGGCAGCCTACATTATTTGCACATATTTCCTTCCCGTGAACGTACCTTGCTTCATCCTCCCTTAATCCGCTGAACAGTCCAACCTTAACTACAAAACCCATATCGCCAGGAATTGCTAAAAGCTTGTTTATCTTTTCTTGAATAAATCCATTGTCCACAAGATATATCCTGTCTTTTTGGTCCAAGTCCCTATTGAGGTCATGGCGTTCAATTATTCTCGAAATCAGCTGTTTGACATCTCTCGTGCCGTACTTGAAAAAATAATAATCACCGAACCTGCGCATCGATTGAATTATCCATGACCTTTTGTGCGGCGCCAGCTTGAAGAGTTCGTTGGCAGGATCGGGTGCAAAGAAAATGTCACAATAACGCAGGAAATAATTGCAATAGCTTCTTGCAGTACGTTCCTGGTAGTTATTTTTCAGCCATTTTTCAAAGTCTTCATGGTCTATGTTTTTGTAAAACTCTGAATAGTCACCCAACTGAGAGGTTAACAGTCCACCAGCTTGAGCCTGTATTTTCATAATTTCAATTTGCTTATCAGGACTCATCCTCTCGATCTTACCGGCCATCAAGTCCTTTACAAGATCCCCAAGGGTTTGCCATCCGAATCGTTGAAGTTGCTTATTGAATATACCTAATTCAAACTCCTTAACCTTAACGCCTATCGTCTTCCATTTATTGCCTGAACCGGCATCTGATTGTTGAACTGCTTGTACATCAGTCATGCCCATAGTGACTATTGGTAACTATTGGAATATAAGTATTATGTGATCGCTTCTATATATCCGACGTGTTACCATCTCTTTTTGCCGTGTTACCAAAAGAATTCAAATGTTAACTAATGCTGCCGCATTCCGTTCATGGTAACAAAATCTTGTTAACAAATATGTTACCAATTGGGCCCATTGCCCATTAATAATGGCTGCAAAATTGTTAACATTTTGTCTTTTTGAGCACAAAATGTTACCACGGTCTCTTGCACAAAAGATGGTGGACTGGGCGGGATTTGAACCCGCGACCTCTCGCTTGCGAAGCGAGCATTACTACCCCTGAACTACCAGCCCCCGCTTCTAGCTATCCAGCCTAACAAATCCCAATATAAAACATCCA
>JBKPPX010000215.1:0-2798 GCA_046733815.1 Thermoproteota archaeon
ATTCTATGATTATTATTAACTCACAATGTGAAGTATTTCCAAGTAAGCCGTTGATTATGGCTTTGTTATTATCTCAGCATAATAAAATCGTGCAACTGCTGATGAATAAGACTCCAAAAAATTGAGCAATCAAAAGAAAAATAAATATTTATTCATATAAAAACTGATTTTGAAACATGCTCTCATAATTATTATTTCTAAGGCACACCGATAAACTTAACGTGTGTCAAGGCTTCTAAGCACTTAAGTAAAGTTTCTTTAAAGGAACTGTTGATGCAAATACTTAAAGCTAAATTAATTTACCCCAATGTACTATTAGGAAATGTACCTATGCTTATGATCTATTTCGTTAATTTTTTCATACAGCTTTAGGCTTCTCATCCTTAACATTCCTTATTCAGGTGTTTAGAGTAGATTAAGCAAGATTTGCTCTAAGAAATGGCCGTATTAGATAAGTTAAAACATACTATATGACTAGTATGAATACAATACAGCCTTTTATTAAAGAAGTATTGAGCATAGACAGAAAGAAAGAAGAATAGACTAGATATCGATCGTCTCATAATAGTGGTACTCAATTCCATCTTTCTTTAAATTTGAACCAATACTAATAATACTATGACTATCCAAAATCCTATCCGATGAAAAGCATTAGTAATTATAGAAGAGTCAAAGATAAAGAGCTTGCATCAAGTGGAATATAGAACCAAATGCATCAGACGGGAAATCTATTATGCTTAACATAACAGGAATAACAGAATATCATACGAGTATCAATCTAATTAAATAAAGAAGTTGTCCAGATAGTTAATCAATAATTCAATACTATTATTAAGATCTGCTATACTTGAAAAATTGGAAAGCTGATATTCATTATGAAGATAATGTAGCAATAGTAGTATTATTTTGTGCTTGTGCATGTTTGGCTCCCTTAAACACCTTATCATAACAATTTACAGCATTTTCAAGAGTAATGGTTCCATTCTTGTTAGCTATTCTTGATATGCAGTTGAAATAGTACGTTAACGCATGTGCAGGAATTATGAAACTAATTTGAATTACAATAGCCAATGCAATTATAGCCGAAAATATGCTCCATTTTGTCTTCGTATTCATAAAATCTGATAAGAATAAATTGTATTACTATATTAATTCAAATATTACAGGATATTTACCTTTTATCAAAACTTTGATACCAAATGAAAATTAAGGGTAACAATCGTGCTGAAACTTTATCATATTGATACAGAATGATAGTCATGGAAGTTTTTCTTTGAATTATAAGTGTTGCTTTGCTCTTGTGGCATCTTATTCTGTACATCAATATTATCTAATCCATTACCTTCTATCAACACTTCATTATAACACGTAACAACTTCATTCTTAGTAGGCTCTTCTTTAGTCAGATTTCCTGAACGCAGATTTCCCACAGCTTTATTTTTGAAGTCAGAAATAGATTATTGTTGTTTTTGTTGATGATTTTATCGTTATTTTCCTTGGTATTGTCGAATCAGAACCTGCTTGCGCTTAAGATGTAATATTAACTTGTAACTTGAAGTTGTGCCTCTGCACCAGATAAATAATAATTTTATTATTTTATACACTGATAAAAAAAAGAACTCTTACAATGAAAATAGAAAAAATAAAACCTCAGAATTAGATAAAAATGAGCAACAATAATATCGATAGAATTTATGGGGCGTTGTGATCAGATAACTCATTGTGAAGTGATATTATTAGTTGTAAGCTATGCTATTTGTGTATTATTACACATTAGCTTGTGAATAATATAATATATTAATAATAGATATAACAAAATAACGATGCAAGTATTGATGGTTAGTATAGAATATCCACCTATGCCAGGAGGCATAGGGAGATATACTGCAAATCTGACAAATGGTCTCTCAAAATTAGGACTTGATGTCTATGTTGTCTGCGATGAAAAAGGGAATGGACAATATTCCGGCATATCTCCTAAAAATCCTCATAATTCCAGTGTATTGTTAAAAATAGTTAATGACCTAAAGCCTGATATTGTACATGTACAATTTGAGCCTGGTTTGTATGGATTAATATGGGACAAAAAACATCCAAGAAAGATTGGTACATATATTGATCAATTTTATGTCAAATGCAAAATTCCAATAGTAACAACTTTTCATTCTGGACCAGTAACTCTACGCCAATGGATGACGCCGTCATCGTTGGTAAAAAAAAGTGGTAAGATAGGAAAATTAGGAATACCTTTGCGAGCGTTGCTAAGATATTACAAGTATTTCCTAAATTATCAAGGTTTCAATAATATAACTAAAGAGAAACTTAGGATGAGCTCAGCAGGCATAGTCTTCTCACATTATATGTCAGAGAAACTTGAGGATGGTAATGATGGTAATGATGGTGATAGTAAGTGCCACGTAATTTATCATGGATCTGAGCCAGCCATACATCCTCCACTAAACAAAAAAGAAGCAAGGGAAAAATTTTCTCTACCTCAAGAAGAAGGATGTAGAATAGCTTTAGCCCATGGATTTAGAACGGCTGGCAAAGGTTGGGACATATTAAAGAAAATGGATATTCCCAAGGGATGGATACTAGTAGTAAATTCCTCCAAAGACTATTACAATAAAGAGAACCTTGATCTGAGCTGGCAAGGAGCAACCAATATCCTAGATTTACGACGTGGTTATCTTAGAGAGAATGAACTCTCTACATTATTCTATGCTTCTGATGCTGTAATATTACCATACAAAGTAACTGGTGGTTCAGGTGTAATGTTTGATGCTTTAGCCCATGGA
>JBKPPX010000216.1:0-1982 GCA_046733815.1 Thermoproteota archaeon
TATCAACATTAAATTGGTGGACAAACTCCTAACTCAAGATCTACTTCATCGGTTGCTCAGTAGGACTTCATCGTTGCTCAGTAGGGCTAGTTTCGTCATCGTTCGTCCAATTTAATTATGAATATTATAGCATAAAAATGAAGATCTAAAAACTTTGAGTTGTAGATATACAGGATATATATGCTGAATTTATGTTTGATTTCTTATTGAATGTTGATGATAATGTTATTATTGTCATTATCTCGTCTACATGATAAAGGATTTATCTTAACAACTTGAATATTCTATTATTTTATTGTTAGGTGCAGAGATGCATATTCTTTTTAATTCTACTGTTACCGACTACAAATACCTGTTATTCAGCATAGCTATATATCTTATGATGTAACGATTTAGCAATGCCTTCTTTTACATAGTAACAAAAGGTATTATTACTTATTGTTATTGAGTTTGCCTCTTAAAATTCTTGGTGTGCTCGGTAGCTTCTTTTTCTTTGATGCCTGCGTCTGCCCATAAATAATGGAAATAATCTTTTGCAAAACCGGCAAGACCTGTGTGCTCTGCCCAAATGGCAATTGGTTCCATGTTCATATTATCGCTTCTTCCTTCACCAAGCAGGATCATTACTTGCTTGCTATCACCAATCACTCCCCCACCAAACATATTATTTTTCAATCTGACTTCCGCAATTCTAGATATGGCACGCACCGTATCAGTAGTAGTTTCTTCTGAAGCAAGAACAGTTATTCTTACTCCTTTTTCATGTAACATCCTTAACATTGGTTGGATCGGCTTTGCTATATTTTCAGCAACTTGGGGTAATGCTATGAGTAACTCGTGTTGACAAGTCTGAATGATCTCACTTACTTTTGCGGCAATATTATAAATTCCTCTCACAACCCAAATTTCTGGTTTTTCTCTAATGCCGCTCTTTTGGTAAATTGGCATTAACTCGCTGACAATCAAATTTTCATTGTCTCTAATATCATTTTCAATGCGCATTCGCATAGCTTCTAGTGCAGTCAGAGGGGATTTGGGAAAGAATTTTTGAGGTCTTGAGCTATTTGATTCAAGCCAACCTTTGTCCTCTAAATCATTTAAAACTTCGTAAATCTTAGAATATGGAACACCTGATTTTTTACTAATATCAGAAGCTGTCATAGAACCGGTCTCTAGAAGAGAGAGATAGACCTTCATTTCATAACTTGTCAAGCCAAGGCTCTCCATTGCTTTCCTTGACTTGTCACTTATGCTCATTTACTATATAGGAAAATGAAAAAAAGGCTATTATATAAGTATGCTTTAGTAGTCAGCTGTAGTATAGTGCAGATTATGGAAATTGCTGATGTTTGTTACTAATAACCGTAGGATTTGTGCGGTTATCTTTATATATAAATTAGATTGGACTTACTAAAAGGTACATTAGGTAGGTAATAACTATGGATTTAATACAAATTTCTAATATGACTACTACTAGTAAGACTACTTCTACTAGACGAACAATTAGGTATACACAAAGTATCTGTCCAGATTGCAATATGATCTTGGATGCAGAAGTTTTTGAAAGAGAAGGCAGAGTATACATGACAAAGACTTGTCCATCTCATGGTGAATGCGAAGAGCTATACTTCGGATCTTATGAGATGTACAAAAAATTCAGCACATATTGGATGGATGGAAAGGGTGCTCATGCTCCGAATGTTATGGTAGATAAATGTGCATGCCCAACCAACTGTGGTCTGTGTACTAACCATCTTTCGCACTCTGGTTTGGCTAACATGATTGTTACCAACAGATGTGATTTGACCTGTTGGTATTGCTTCTTCTATGTAAAGAAGGGTCTAGAAGGTGCTTATCTCTACGAACCAAGCTATGAACAAATAAGAGCTATGATGAAGACATTAAAGGCAGAAAAACCGATAGCTGGTAATTCAATACAGGTCACAGGTGGAGAACCGATGCTCAGAGATGATATTGTAGAC
>JBKPPX010000217.1:0-2125 GCA_046733815.1 Thermoproteota archaeon
GAGAAAAGACAGCCTTCCGTAAGGAGGAGGGCGGCTATAGAAGATAGCGTTGATGGGATGGAGGTGTAAGCATCAAGCTATGGCGAGATGTTCAGCCTGCCATTTCCAATAGCCCAAGGCACCTGAAATTTGTGGAATAAAATACTAGATAAGAATGGTAGTCATGAAATACGTAGAGAACATTTGTTAAGCATTCCAGTTGATCCTATATATGATGGTTCACAATGCATTTTGTTTTTTCTTTTAGTATTCGTTTATTAATTTTGTTGTCATGTTTAATGTAGTTGATAGATAAATAGCCGTTATCATAGGTTATATGGAAGTTGCTTTATTAGCACTAAAGCATATTATAATTGAATTAATACCGAGCTGAATTATAGATTTATCTATTTATGTTCATACGAGGACAATCTTTCATTTGGGGTTTTCTCATGTATGCTCAAAATTACCTGTCATAAGTGTAATGTATATATTATGCACTAGATACTGTGAAGTGAACAATCAAATGGTGACCGAAAGTACTGTAGATTCCGTTACCGTAATGTTTGCTATTTCTGGTTTTTTCGGAATTGCGCTCCTTATTTCGGCCTTTATCACCATAAAAGGTAATCGATTCAACAAAAGGACAAAAAGTATGAGTCAAAGACAATTAGATTAAATTTAGGATTTATTAAGGTTTATAATTGCCTATGTCACGTGTGGTTTGTTTTTCTCATAGAGAAGATGTTGATGGTGTCTCGTCGGCTGCTTTGATAAAGGCTGCTTTCAAAGCGAAATCCGTTATCCTCGTTGACTATTCAAATATGATTCCTAATTTGCAAAAATTGATAGACTCATCATTTTCTGCATTGTCATCTGGATCAGAAAGAGTAATTGACAAAGTATTTATATGTGACTTGGGGTTGAATAAAAAAAACGAAAAAAATTTTATCGACCTTCTCGGAAAATTAATCTCCACTGGTTGTAAGGTGACATATATTGATCATCATGATTTGAATAGTGAGGTTGCCGTGGCCTTAAAACGTCTTGGCGTAATATTAATACACTCACTTGAGGAATGTACGAGTATATTAGTATACAAAAAATACAAAAAGAAATTCAAAGCAAATGCTGCATTTTTTGCAGCAGCGGGTGCCCTGACTGATTATATGGAAAACCGACCTATTGCATCAGCCATCATTTCAAGATTTGATAGACAGTTCCTGATGTTGCAATCTACAGCACTTTCATATATGATTTCTGCTAACCAGCATAATGATGAATTTCTAACTCAAATAGTTGATACTCTTTCTCAAATGAAATATCCGCATGAGATAGAAGGCGGATTTTCAATAGCGGAAAAGTATGCAAAAAGAGTTTCAGAGGCTGTAAAATCTGTAGAGCAATCTATAACAAGAATGGAAAACCTTGCTTATGCCAAGAGCACAGTTGAGTTATCTGCTAGTATGATAGTAAATTTTGTTTTGGGTGCTTCCGAAAGGCCGGTGGCGATGGTTTATAAGTTAAAAGAAGACATCAATTCCTTTGTCATTTCTATTCGAGGATCAAAAGATTGTAATGTTCATCTTGGAAGATTGGTAAACCAAATTGCAGCAGAGGTTGGTGGAAGTGGGGGAGGACACGAGAAAGCAAGTGGTGCAGTAGTTCCTAAGGACAAACTTGATGAATTCATACATTTACTTGATGGACGTATTCGATAAATTCCTAGTCATTAACAAATTTGAACGATTTGATCATTTCTTGGATGGTTGGCAAGTAAGCAGAATATTTTTTCGCAGCCTTCTAGGTGAATAAATATGCTTTGTACTCCTTTAGAATCCCAAATCTACATTGCTTTCCGCTTTTGTTCTTTGTCATCAGTGGTGATAAACTCTATTTTGTGCGCCGGATTTCCTTCAATTATAGTTGACGATGACTCTATAATCTGGAAATCCGGATAATTTTGTGCCAGGTTATTCATCTGCATTTTTGTAATATCGTCGCGTGATAAATTTTTCGTCGATAACTTTTCTGCATGTAAACTGACCCAGCGGGTTACGTAACAGATCGCCCCTCGGCGTGCTATAATAGTTATAAAGCCGTATAGATGGACAATTCTTTTCCACGTAGATGGATAGTGTATCAC
>JBKPPX010000218.1:0-2444 GCA_046733815.1 Thermoproteota archaeon
TGGAGAGATTACAAAGATGATCGAAGCAGGTCAGATTGATAAAGGCAGTGAAATTATAATTCCTTTAGCAGTTTTAGATGAATTGCAGTCACAAGCATCGTCTAATAAGGAGTATGGATTTGTCGGCTTGAATGAGATTAAGAAGATAAGAGATCAAAGTTCAATCAAACATTTATCACTCAGATTTCTAGGTGAACGACCTAATATAGATGACATTCGCTTGGCAAAACATGGAAGGATCGATGCAATAATAAAAGATGTAGCCCTGCATGAAGATGCAACATTAATTACAGCCGACTATGTTCAAGCACTTGTTGCTGAGGCACAGGGGATAAAATCCTTACATATTGGCGCCATAACCAAGACAACAGACCTAGAATTCGAAAAGTTCTTCGACAGTGACACTATGAGCGTCCACCTTAAAGAAGGAGTATCACCTTGGGCAAAACGTGGTAAGCCTGGATCTTCTCAGCTTACAAAGCTTGAGGAAAAAAGAAGCACTTATCAGGAATTGACCAATATCATCAAAGAAATCTCCGAAGCATCTAGAGTAAATCAAACAGGCTCTATAGAGATAAGCCGTAATGGCGCGACAGTAATTCAATACGGAATATTTCGAATTGCTATCACTAGACCACCATTTTCTGATAGCCTCGAAATTACTATCGTCAGACCTATTGTGCGACTCTCACTTGAGGATTATAATATTACAGAAAAGTTGATAGAGAGGTTGTCAGCGAGTTCAGAAGGAATCGTAATCTCCGGACCTCCAGGTTCGGGAAAAAGTACTTTCGCAAGCAGCCTTGCAGAATTCTATGCAAAGAATGGGAAAATAGTAAAGACTTTTGAATCTCCAAGAGATTTGCAAGTTCCGGAAGAAGTAACTCAGTATGGACCGTTAGAGGGTAGTTTTGAAAAAGCCGTGGATATCTTGTTGTTAGTGCGTCCAGATTATACAATTTTTGACGAAATAAGGAGGGCGCATGACTTTGGAGTATTCTCAGATATGAGGCTAGCAGGTGTAGGAATGATCGGCGTAGTGCATGCTAGCAGTCCACTTGATGCTGTCCAGCGGTTCATAGGCAGGGTGGATCTAGGAATGATTCCTCACATTTTGGATACTATTATCTTTATAAAGAATGGCAAAATTGAAAAAGTTTATGATGTGATGCTTACTGTCAAGGTTCCAACTGGGATGAGCGAAGCTGATCTTGCAAGACCACTTGTAGAAGTGCGCGATTTTGAAACACAAGCAATCGAATATGAAATTTATACTTATGGTGAAGAAAATGTTGTCGTTCCAATTTCCCAATTGACAACTGCTGCTCATTCAGACAATATTATTAGAAAATTAGCCGAATCAAAGATCAAGGATACGATAAGAAGATTCGATCCAGATGCAGACATTAATATAATCTCAGAGAATAGAGTTCAAGTTAAGGTCCACAAGGATGTAATCGCTAGGATCATTGGCAAAGGTGGATCTACCGTATCAGAACTAGAAAGGATGTTGGGTATGAAAATCGATGTAGAAGTTAAAACTCCTACTCTAGGCGAAGAGATTGATTTTGAAATTGTGGAGGCCGGATCTAATCTTAACATATTGGTGGATGATAGCACTGTTGGAAAAATGGTCGATGTCTATATCGAAGATGAGCTGGTCTTTAATAGCCAGATTGGAAAAAAATCTAGAATAAAGATTGACAAGCGATCTGAACATGGAAAAAAAATAATAAATGCATTATTGGCTGGAAACAAGATCAGAATTTTCGTCAACAAGGATTGATTATTCTTATTTCATAGATAATACACTAGATCTGTTCTGTAATAGATTATTTGCAAGATGCGTGAAATGTTCTAATTAAAAATTACATATTTAATCCGCTACATTACCAAACCTAAGATGGTAGAATACCTTAAGTGCATTCGTAGATCTGTCAAATCCGAATTCTAGAATTGATCTTGTGAATAAGACATATTTTTATACCATTGTTATTGTCGTTCTATTAAGAACTGTAACAGTTTGATGTTTTAATTTATATCTAAAACTATATACTATATCTAATTATGAATTGCCTCTCTAATATATGTAATTTAGATTATATATTACAAACGACAAATATTCTAAGTTTATACAAGAATGTAAATTCTACGAATACAAAATATTATAATGTGACAAAAAGCACATTGTTTGTTAAATTCTCACTATTCAATGATCAATCTATATAACATCTTACTTGTAACGCAGATTGAGATGTTTCTGTTATTTAGCGGATAAATGTTTGTATGCAGGGAATTAGGAGCATGTTGAATACTTTTACCTAAAAAAGCGACGGCCAGAATAATGAACGCAAAAGTCAAACCGGCTATTTTAAATCTGTCTCTTATACACATCTGACGCTGCCGACGACAGACGTGGGGGGGTGTTGGCGGGGGGGGGCGGG
>JBKPPX010000219.1:0-5158 GCA_046733815.1 Thermoproteota archaeon
TTTGAAAGACTTGATATGTTATAGATTGTAGAACTCTCGATTATGCTCCATATTTATTTTCTCCACATTATATGTAAAATTCAAGTCATTCAAAAAATTATATAAAAATACTTGATAGTTTCATATCGGTTGTTGATGAGGACACGGAGTCTATTTTTGATAACGTAGATATTGTATAGTGTATGAAATGATCCAAGGTACAAATATACTCTCAGAAGGTTGTTTGAGTCGCATAATATTTTACAACACAAGTGGATCAATTCAATAGTTGAGTATCTTATATTTAAAACAGATAATTAATCATTCATTTTGAAATTTATTTTCATTTGGAGAATCAGGATAAGCTATGATTTATTATTAGGTTCTGGAATTATCCTTTAATATTCCAACGACGGCCAAACATCACAGAATATAGCTGCCATAATTAAATCTTATGATATTACTAATAATCTGAGCAATGTAATATATTAGTCTAATCCTTGTCAAACTAGGTATTTTGCACTCTATGAAAAATTCTATAACCATATAGAATTTAAGGTATCGAAGTCAAACTTGCTGTTTTATTAAATTATGTTCCTTATTAATAAATATAGACGTTAAGATGTTAAAATAGTTTCATCACTTTGACTTAATGAAAAAGAAAGTTCCATTGATAATATTTCTATTGAGTTTTATATTTATTGTTGGATACATAACTTCTTCTGGGTTACTTTCGATGAAGAAAAATATGCATTCTCAGACTATTTCAGAAAATAAATTAGATTCTTTTATCGCGGGTGGACCTGTAGTATCTCTGTTATTTAATGAAGGCTCATCCCAATCGACTCTCATCACAAATCAAGGACAAGGAAATGAATCAGCAGCTAAGAGCCCGTTAGTTTCTGACACTTTATTCTCTAGAGGGGGCAATTCTAATTTTACAGATAGGATTATGTCACGTTCTGATGCAATTGATGAAAATGTAACGTTAGATAGCAATGTTATTGATTTATTAACGAAGATAATGATGAGCTCAATATATAATTCAAATATAACCTCAGACAAGGAATCATCAACAAAGCAGTTCACACCGACTGCAAAAATAGAACCACAGATCTTGAGTGGAAATTGGACGTTTAGAGTAGATCAAGGATTACTAAAAGATTTCAAAGCACAATTTACCATATTTAGTATAAATGGAACAGAGCGCCACGTTTATGAACTTTATAACTTTCGACCCAATCTGCAGAGTTTTATTGATCTATCATCTCAAGGAAATATAATTAACGGGACAATAGATATAAAATTAAATGGTGAGATTCTCTGGAAAGACATTGACTGCACTTTAGTGATCGGCAAAGATAATATAATAAAGATTTTGTTGAATTCTAGATTGAGGGCGAATGAATTCAATACTCAGCCAATATATGGTATAATAGAATCATTTAAAGAAATAGGCGTCAATCAAACTACAAGCAAGGGTTTAGCAGGTGACAAAAGTACAGAATCAGCTATTGAAAATAGATTAAACTTGAGAAATAATACAACACAAGTTATCTTCGGAATTATTGATTCAGCAAACAAACAGGCCAGTCATTACGCATCAGCAAGAAATAAAACCGGTGAGAAAGATTTACGTCAATTCTATAATAATGCAAACAATCAGTCATTCGACATCTCCAGAGACCATCCAATAGCCGAAAGACAAACTAATATCATCATTGTAAAAGGAGCAGATAATCCATCAAATGAAGAGTTTTTTCATCCACAGAATATATTTGTAAGACCTGGAAGTACAATAACATGGATTAATAAAGACAGTGCCATCCACACTGCAACGGCAAATGATAGTGAGGGGTTAATAACCGGCTATCTTTTTGATACTGGCTTTATTCAAACAGGAGAGTCGAGCAAACCTGTAAGAATGCCGCAGCAAGATGGCGTCATTTCATATTACTGCAAAATACACCCATTTATGACTGGAACATTCACGGTGGTATCACCATCAAATGGAACGACATATGCTAAATAACCCACAACTTCAAGGAGATGATAATAGTTGCTATAACATAATAGTTATTTATTCTATAGGCCTGAGATTATAAAGAATAGTAGTAGTAATTATTACATTCTATTTGGTAATTTAATTATGAGCTCAATATATAATTCAAATATAACCGCAGACAAGGAATCATCAACAAAGCAGTTCACACCGACTGCAAAAATAGAACCACAGATCTTGAGTGGAAATTGGACTTTTAGAGTCGATCAAGGATTACTAAAAGACCAAGAATTGGGACCGATGATCTTCTGTTTGACAATTTAGTGATGATTGACAAATAGACTTGATTTCTTAGAAGTGTAGGATTTTGTCCATGACATCGAAACAATTATCACTCATTCGGAATCTATATTATTCAAGACTTTTTTCATCATTTTAATCCAACGAGCGCAAAGGATATGGGCGAATAGGAATATGGATCTCTTGTCTTTCCTGTTTCGCGGTATATCTAGGTCATCTTCATATCAAATAGATTCGCCAGAACATAGATAACGGTGTTTCTCCTATTCAATATTAGTAGTGAGATATAAATAAGCACGACTGTTTTGCTATTATTGGATGATAAGGATCGGCTTAATTGGCAAAACTAATACTGGCAAAACTACATTCTTTAACTCTGCAACTCTTGCCACAGCTGATATTTCAAATTACCCGTTTACCACTAAGCAGCCCAGTACGGGCAACGCGAATGCAATAACTCTATGTGTTCATAAAGAATTTAATTTGCAAGATAACCCAAAGAATTCACGTTGTATAGATGGCTGGCGCTTTATTCCTATTGAATTAGTCGATTTGCCTGGATTGATCAAAGGAGCATGGGAAGGTAAAGGCTTGGGAAATCAATTCCTTTCTATTGCGGCACAGTCTGATGCATTATTACATATTGTCGATGTATCAGGAAGCATCGACGCTGCAGGACGAATATCAGAACCTGGAAGCGGAGATCCTATAGCAGATATAGGCGACATAGAAGAGGAATTAGTAATGTGGTATTTGAAAGTACTCGAAGGTAATCGTGACAAAATTTCAAGAGCGATTAATTCGGGGATTGATATCATATCTGCTATTGCAGATATATTTAGAGGTATTGGCGTTAAGGAAGAACATGTCAAGTTAGCTCTCCACGAAAACAATCTTGAAAATAATAAGTTTGATGACCTCGGTCCCCAAGATATCAAGGACTTTTCTTGGAGTTTACGAGACTTATCAAAACCAACATTAATAGTCGCAAACAAAGTAGATTTACCCTCCGCCACAGATAATTTCAACAGATTACGCGAAGAATATAAGGATATGATCATTGTTCCAGCTAGTGCCGATGCAGAACTGACCTTGAGACGGGCAGCGAATCGTGGATTAATTCATTATTTTCCCGGTGATGAAAGATTTGAAATTAATGACCAGAGTGTATTAACTGATAAACAAAAATGGGCTTTGAATTTCATAAGAAGAGATATTCTAGATGAATATATGAGAACTGGTGTTCAATTTGCCATTAATGTTGCTGTGTTCAAGCTACTTCAAATGAATGCTGTTTATCCTGTTGCCGAAGCAAGTAAACTCTCAGATAAATCAGGGAATATTCTGCCCGATGTTTATTTAATGAAATCTGGATCAACCGTCGAAGATCTTGCTAAAGAGGTTCATAGCGATCTTGCTAAGGGTTTGCTTTATGCGATAGACATTCGTGATGGTCTTAGATTACCAACCAATTATGAGATTAAAGACAGAGACATACTTTCTATAATATCTACTCGAAAAAAGAAGTAACGATACTAAAGTCCATAATATGACTAATTAGAGAAGATAAGAAGAATCAATTGAATTTGCTACCTTCTGATATATGTGATCATAAAGGAAGAACTAATTATTCAGAGAAATGGTTACGCCAAGTTAAAACGAAGAAACCAATACGAAATTTTTAACAAGTAATGAGGGTTGCGCAGGCATAGATTAAGGACACTTAAGCCATGATAGTATTCATATATAGAGAGAAACCTACCTCTCTAGAATATTTTTCCGTCAATTATACACGATAGTGTATTCCAATCAATTGGATACTCAGATTGTTCAATAGTTGATTCTCCTAACATACTTTAATGAAAGACCTAACGTCAATTTAAAACCTTTTGGGCTAGAGATCTTAATATATTTGAAATATTTTGGACACAATATGTCAGGCAACCAATGGAACGAGTCCGCGTTAAAAATGTAATATGAAAAGATCTAGTAATTTCACTTCCGCAACTCATTGCGACGATCTCGTTTAATTCAATATATATTCTTAAAAAACGTATCCCCTTGCTGGTTGTTATATAGGTTTGTTCATTTAGACAATAGTCTAATAGGCCGTTTTGCTGCAAAATCACCAAATATTCTTTCAATTGCATAACCGACGGAAGAACTTTATTCAACATTCTTGTCTCTGTTGATCCTTCAATAGCAGCCTGTAGAATGAGCGCTACTACCTCAATTCTACTTCTGTTCACATTAGTGGATCAATCTAATTGAATAAAAAGTTCAGCATGAACTATTATAGTAAATAAATCTTGTGTTTTTCTAGAAGTTTTATCAAATACACAATATTCTTGTTATAACATTTATGATATCCATAATATATACATGATGCTATCTTACTTTTTCTTATACTTTGACCATTAAACTTGAAGCATTAAGCTAAGCATAGTGGATTTTGATTCAGAATCGATATCATAAATATATGGGAAGGAAAGAATTAGCATTTGAATCTTGCCAAAGATAATAAACCATTCGTGCGATGGTTAATTGCTAGAATTAAATTATTTGCTTGTTTTGTATAGAGGTTTGTCAGTATTTTTTCTACTATATTGTCGTCATACATTGTCTAACAGTCTTTTATTAAAAATTCAAACATAAAAAAGTAGGTCAATGATATGAAGAATAGATCCGAGATAGAAATCATGGCTGCCATATTGCGTTGTGCAACAGCTAATTGGGAATATAAAACTACTATTATGAATAACGCATCAGTATCACATTCACAATTAATTAGATATCTTGCTATTGCGGAAGATAGAGGTTTAATAGAATATTCAAAAATAACAGGTCTTTATAGAACTACAGAAGCAGGATTAGCAT
>JBKPPX010000220.1:0-3144 GCA_046733815.1 Thermoproteota archaeon
AATGGTTTTATTTTTACAAATGGAGCTTCTCCTTCTTTCCATGGATCGTTTCTTACCCATTCAAATTTCTTTTCAAATTTTTGATAGAGCCTTTTAAATTCTTCTCCTCTTTCAATAATATCTACAGTACCTTGTATTACTACTGCTTTATTTTCAACTGATGAGTTGTAAACATCCACTGCTAATGCAATATTTTTGTTGATTTTGAGGTTCTTATATTTTCTTGTATCATAATCTGTAGCAAGAAAGAAATGACCACCTTCATAAAGATATGCTACAGGAGTAACATGCGGAATATCACTGTGGGATGTGGCTACTCTACATACTTCGTTTTCTAAAATAAATTTCTCTTCTTTTTTAGTAAATTTCACTTCTTTGTTGTTGTTGATATTATTATTAGTCTTCTTATTTTCCATTACACTAGTTACCCTTAGCGGTATTATATATGTGAAATAAGTATATGTGACTAATATTTATGGAAGAACATAACTGTAGTCATATTAAGCCTGTTTGTAAATGATTTATACATATAATACTCGATGATAATAATAAAAGAACATTAATAGTTTGTAATATTTATTGAGCTTCCGTACAAGCTTGTAACTGAAAATTGTAATAAAAAAGGTGTATTTTGACTCTTACTCTTCTGCATATTTTGTTTACTATAGTGTCTATTTCCTCTGCTGTCGGTTGTCTATTACTCTATTTATTACTTCCCGGATCGTTTTCCATATTTTTCTCTCAAACTGTTAAGTCATAATCAATCCAACTATTGTGCCCCACCAACAGCTCCTGGTGCTCCTCAGACAATAAAACCAGTAACTCTAGGAATCAACGAACTTTCACGCTATGACCCTGATGCTACTTCAACAACAAAGTTATTTGAATCCCTTATTATAGAGATAGCATTTCTCTAAAGAAGCCTCTACTCTTTAAATTATTATAAGCTTCATAACTAAACTGTAAGATAGTGTATTATTTATCCTCAACATTATTTTTGCTGTCATAAATTTATTATAAGATTCCTTACTGTAAAGTAGTAGCATATGAAGAGAGATTATAGGCATTTTACTTTTGTAATTACTGAGTATTCTAGCAAAGACAAGCTGAGATAATAAGAATATTGGCAGACAGGCAGAATTAACTATATTGATTATTAATAACACTACCTTTAAGTGGCATGTTAAGCAGCTTAAATTACCTATAAAATATGTCTTCAAAGATTAATGATAATGGTGCTAATAATAATAATACAGGGAATACTAGCACTGAGAACAGTACTGATGATAATGTTGATAGTACCAAAAAAGAAACACTCACTCTGAAAGTTGCAGAAGCAGAACAGCGTGATGTAGGAAGAAAGATTGTCCGTATTGATCCAAAAGTATGTGAACGCCTAAATATAACAAGTGGAGATGCACTAGAGCTATCATCCCTTGGAAAGAAGACTACTGTTCTTAACTGGCCTGCAAGAGAATCTGATAGAGGAAAGGGTTTAATTCGTATCGATGGGTATACAAGAAACAAGCTTGATGTTGGAATTAACGATCAAGTAGAAGTCAAGAAAGTAATATCAAAAGATGCTAAAAGTATAACATTAGCCCCAACAGAGCCACTTAGAATAGTAGGTGCAGAAGATTACTTATCAGAGTATCTAAATGGACAGTTGATGACTAAAGGTGATACAATACCTCTCAATGTTATGGGTCAAAGAATAGATCTTGTAGTAATTTCTACGAATCCTACTGGTCCAGTTACAATCAATGACTCTACAAAAGTTACAGTTTCTGAAGAAAGTGCAAAGGCAGTACAGGTATCAAGAGAAGGTGGAGTTCCCTCTATTACCTATGAGGATATTGGAGGACTAGGTAATGCAGTTGAAAGAGTTAGAGAGATGATAGAACTTCCTCTAAGACATCCTGAATTATTCAAAAGGCTAGGAGTTGAAGCACCTAAAGGAGTTCTTCTACATGGACCTCCAGGAACTGGAAAAACCTTGTTGGCAAAGGCGGTAGCTAATGAAACAAATGCCAATTTCTATACTATAGGAGGTCCTGAAATAATGAGCAAATACTATGGCGAATCTGAAGAGAAGTTAAGAAATGTGTTTCAGCAAGCAGAGAAAAATGCACCATCCATTATTTTCATAGACGAGATTGATTCTATCGCTCCAAAGCGAGAAGAAGTATCAGGAGAAGTTGAGAGGAGAATAGTTGCTCAGCTGCTATCGTTAATGGATGGTATGTCTACAAGAGGAAAAGTAGTAGTAATAGGTGCTACAAATAGAGTTAATGCGATAGACCCGGCATTAAGGCGTCCTGGAAGATTTGATAGAGAAATTGAAATTGGTGTTCCTGACAGAAATGGTCGATTAGAAGTTTTACAAATACATACAAGAGGAATGCCCATTGCCAAAGATGTCAATTTAGAAAAACTCGCAGACATCTCCCATGGATTTGTTGGAGCTGATTTGCAGGCACTTGCTAAAGAAGCGGCAATGAGAGCGCTGAGAAGAGTACTTCCTCAGGTCGATCTGTCAACTGAAAGTATTCCTGCAGAAACTTTAAGGAAAATTATAGTCACAATGCAGGACTTTCTGGACATAATTAAAGAGATGGAGCCTTCAGCAATGAGAGAAGTATTTGTAGAAGTTCCCGACGTAAAATGGGAAGATATAGGTGGATTATCATCCATAAAACAAGAACTACAAGAAGCAGTAGAATGGCCATTAAAGTATCAAGGGATATTTACATATGCTGACGCAATTCCTCCAAAAGGTATCTTGCTTTATGGCCCTCCAGGTACAGGTAAAACATTGATAGCAAAAGCTGCAGCAAATGAAAGTGAAGCTAACTTTATCAGCATAAAAGGGCCAGAGTTGCTCTCAAAATGGGTAGGTGAGTCAGAGAAGGGTGTAAGAGAAGTATTTAGAAAAGCAAGACAAGCAGCTCCTTGCATAATATTCTTTGACGAAATGGATGCTATAGCGCCCAGAAGAGGAGGAGATTTTGGAGATACCCATGTTACTGAAAGACTCATTAGTCAACTTTTGACTGAATTGGATGGGCTTGAAATATTAACTAATGTAATAGTTATTGGTGCAACGAATAGACCAGATATTATCGATGCTGCATTGCTAAGACC
>JBKPPX010000221.1:0-2880 GCA_046733815.1 Thermoproteota archaeon
GACCGTCGTGAGACAGGTCGGTCTCTGCCTGACAGGGGCGTGGTTGTCTGAGGGGAAGTTGCCCCTAGTACGAGAGGAACAGGGCAGCGCAGCCTCTGGTTTATCAGCTGTCCGACAGGGCATGCTGAGCAGCTAAGCTGCTTAGGATAAGTCCTGAAAGCATCTAAGGACGAAGCCTTTCCCGAGAAAAGACAGCCCTCCGCAAGGAAAAGGGCGGCCATAGAAGATGGCGTTGATGGGATGGAGGTGTAAGCACCAAGCTTCGGCGAGGTGTTCAGCCTGCCATTCCCAATAGCCCGATGCACTAAATCCAACTACTCTGTGCCATCAATCGTTGGTGGTTAGCCACAGACGTAGCGGTGGCAACAGACACACACCAGTCAACTTCTTGCAGCCTCCGGAAGCACGCAAAGAACATTTCGTATGCAAAGAAATGTCACAAGCGGCAAGTCCCTGTGGTCCCTTCACGGCGGTTACAACATTTTATTTTTTATACTCTACTCAAAAAGTTCACTTAGCTAAAATATAATTAACGAACCATTAAATCTGGGGAATATGAATGCTTGACACTGAATGTAATGCCTAGCTTTTGCATATCACACAAAGAAGACGTAGATGGCATCTGCTCTGCTGCCCTTATCAAGGCAGCCTTTGATATATCAAAAGTGATACTAGTCGACTATGCTAACCTAATTTCAAGATTAGAAAAGGTGGCGGCAATGCATGATAAAATTGAGCAATTGTTCATATGCGATCTGGGCTTGTCAAAAAAAAATGAACAGATATTCGCAGGGTTGCTTCAGAGAATAGTTTCCACAGGGACAGAAGTTATCTATATTGATCATCATGATATTAGCAAAGACACGCTGCATACCATTAAGAAAGCAAATGTGACACTGATCCGCACGATCGAAGAGTGCACAAGCATCCAGGTTTATACAAAGTATAAGAAAAAACTTCCAGGCCATGCTTCATTCCTTGCCGCGATGGGTGCGCTTACTGATTATATGGAAAACAATCCCCTTGCATCACCTATTGTTTCAAGGTATGATCGCCAGTTCTTGATGCTAGAGTCAACTGCATTATCTTATATGATATCCTCGAACCAGCACAATGACCTCTTTCTTATAAAGATGGTTGAGACACTCGCCATGATGAAATATCCACATGATATCAAAGGTGGTTTCGACATGGCAGAAAAATTTGCAAAAAAGGTAGGGAATGCAGTCGAGTCAATACAGGAGTCAGTTGTAAAATTGGATAGTATTGCCCATGCTCCTAGTGCAGCGGAACTATCATCAAGCATGGTAGTAAATTTCGTGCTTGGTTCTTCTGGCAAACCTGTCGCCATGGTCTACAAGTTAAAGGACGATATCAACTCATACGTTGTCTCGATACGTGGGTCAGCCGAATGCAAGGTGCACCTTGGAAGAATAACTAATGACATTGCATCCGAGCTCGGAGGAAGTGGGGGCGGCCACGACAAAGCATGTGGCGCGGTAATTCCAAGGGCTAATCTTCAAAAGTTTATAGAAACCCTTAATCGAAAGATAACCAGCAGCACTCACTAATTATAATTCAAATAACCTTGCCTAGCATTATCGGATGAATATGAAATTAAAGCTGTTTAGAAGGTTTTTGTTGCAGTAGGAGCTAATAATCACGTAAAGGCAAGTCTATGATAACTTTGTTCCCCCGTATATACGACTAAATCTCTACTATAATCTCTAACTCGACAGAGCTATCAAGAGGCAAGCTGCATACCCCTACAGCCGACCTCACGTGTTTACCTTTTTCGTCAAACGTGTTTACCAAAAGATCTGAGGCGCCGTTGATTACCTTTGCATGGTCAGTGAATGAAGGATCACAGTTAACAAACCCTGTAACCTTAATAACTCGCTTGATTCTGTCGAGAGTGCCAAGAGACGACTTTAATTGTGCGAGTGCGTTCAGTGTACACAAGCGAGCAGCTTCCTGACCCAATACTATTGACTCAACCTTACCTTTAAACTTGACAGCGTTTCCTTCAATTGGGATCTGCCCAGCTACGAAAGCAAGGTTGCCAGAAACGACCACAGGCAGATAAGACCCCACTGGCTCTGGTGGAATAGGAAGGCTAATATCAAGTGAAGCAAGCTTTTCTTCTATCACACGATTTAACCCTCCAGCTCTATTATTTTACTTTGCTGAAAGACATGATATAATATTTAAAAGCTCTATTAACTGATTCGACACAAGGGTTATAGTAATTATATAATATGGGTATGGAGCATTGCGTGGTGTGATGAACAACAAGCAAAAATGTACTAAAATGTAGTGGAATTTAATGTTCATCGAAAGAACAAAGTTTTGTCTCGAGCAGACGGGGAAATTGTGTATATTGTTGGGATAAGCAATAATAATATCAACAAGCCTTAAACGGGTCTCTATAGACCGTTACGAACCCTCTATAATCCCTCATATATGCTATGTATGGATACTCTTTGATCCCATTACGGATTTATAAAAATCCCTTAAAAACTTATGACACTTGGATTCATGTGCTTGGTATGGGACGAATATATACATTTTGTAATAGCCGAGTTGAGATGATAATCCGTTCACATTGGTATTAATTGAACAATGTTTAAAAGGAAAAGATTATAGAGCGACTAGTTTACAGGCAGGTCCATATCTATGCACCATGACTTTTCGGAAAGTTACAAACACAATACAAAAAAGTCGAGCCGCCTTTACTCCCGAGCTGTCAAAGTCTTTCCAGGGGGAGTGAATCACAATATTCGCCATTTCGAGCCTTATCCGTTTTTTGTAACCAACGCAAAGGGGAAGCAACTAACCGACTGTCTCTTATACACATCTCCGAGCCCACGAGACTTAATA
>JBKPPX010000222.1:0-6382 GCA_046733815.1 Thermoproteota archaeon
TCCCAAGGCTCTCATCAAGAACCTTTACTGCCATATCTACTGACAACGCGCTAATCTACCTACAGTTAAGGCATAATATAGGTATATATTAAAATTTCATTATTTGAAAGTATATTGATAATAAAAACTACTCATTTTATAGAATCTATTAATCATTGATTAGAGGATCCATGTTATATCGCTATTAGTTCGGGGGTGTAATTTGATATTTTCGTTTAATTTTATCAGAATTCTTCTCTTATTTTAAGACGAAAGAGATAATAGCTGCTGCTGATGGTGATGGTGGTGATGGGTGATGGGCTGGCTAGAGAGCAAATCATTCGTTTACTCATCGTTAATTAATAACTTTCTATCTCATGTATAGTCTGAACAAGATTTCTAACTATTTCATCAAGTAGTTTATGTCCTTTATTCGCAGTGGCATTTTTTGGATCTCCCCAAACTCCATTTCCAGTTATCTTAGGAAAAGATCCTGGGTTATTTGTAATACTCGCATATGCTACTTTTGATTTTGAGAGTTTGTTATAACTGGCTTCTGCCTTATCCATTCTGACCAATTCAGGAGCTGTGGCAAGCATAAGTGATGTTTCAACATCACCTGCATGATCAAATTCAGCTTGCATCAAGTGCCAATAATTGACAGAATGTATGCTAATGTCGCTGGGTATTTTCCCATACAGATTCTGGGCGATATATTGAAGCACCCCTATATTTCCATGATGACCGTTTATTATCATGATACGTTTAATACCATTTTCTACAAGTGAACAACAAATATCACATATGATTCTAGATAGAGTAGTGTTACGTACTGAAATGTTAAACATAGGTCTATGTTCATATGATACTCCAAACAGAACTGGTGGTATTATAAAAGATGGAACTTGTTCTGCAACTAATCTTGCGATATTTTCTGCAATTAAAGAATCCGTTGAAACAGGTAGATGATCTCCATGTTGTTCCATTGATCCAACTGGAATTATTGCTCGCTTAATCTTGGTAATAATATCACAAAATTCGCCGTGGCTTATCCTGTTTATTGAAACAGACATATCCTCTCTAGAATCAGGCAGCCTTACAAGTTTATCAACTTTACAACCTTTCAAATTATATTTTTATAAATATGGCGCTATAGATAGTAGAGGATAATCACAAGTAAGTGATAATAAAAGTAGCAGAGATCGCAAAAAGAAATAGGAAAATGGACGCAGCAAATCAGGATAAATGAATAAAACCAATTATCTTCCTCCTCACTTTCTTTCTTACTGCAACTTTTAACTTTATCTTTATCTAACCACGGAAATTAGTTAATTAGTACTACTTCAAGAGAACTGAGTATTGTTCTACATATTACTTTTTAACTTCTAGATCGAGCCACCTGGAAAAACTTCTGTTGCATCTTCTGCGTTAGTGCCCTTAACATGATCTTCAAGGCTGCAACATTCACACTTTACATCTAAGCATTGTTCGCCTAATTCATGATCACAAACTCTGCAATTACAAACTAGTTCTGATCTATTGTTTGACATTATCTTTATTTTAATAATAAATCATTATACTATAAATGTATCATAAATATTTGCCTAATTGGATAAAGTTGTTATAAAGTGCTATATAAGCAAAATATAAGTGTATATCTTTATATTGTAATATGTTGCCCACCCTCATTGCTATCCTGAATATAAACACTACTATGAACGTATGAACACAGATAGAAAAAAACTTTTTTTATACTAATGCAATATTGATGGGGAAGAGTAAAGTTTACCATAAAAAGTAGTATTACTTTAAATCATTACAGCCAGATATGGATCAATCCCTGATAACAATGATTAGAAGGGAAGAGGAGCTTATGCAAGAAACAGAAACAGAAGCATCAACAGCAACAATGCAGCCTAAAGTCATCCTGTCTGAATTCCGAGAGAAAATTACATCTTTTTAACAGATAAGTAAACCAGGTATTTTCATTCATTCGATACTCACGCCAAGGTATATACTTACTATTATGTTCTGTCAATAGAGGTAAGCATATGTTGATGGCGAACCCTTATTGCTCAATAACTTTAGAGTTAAAACTCTCACAATATGTGTATAATATTCTAATTAGAGACAATGTATGTATCATCGCATATCTACGTTAGACTATTGACACGACGACATAAGAAGTACTAAAAAGGCTTTGATTTTAAGTATATTTGTGATAGAATAATTTATTATTTGTTCACTTGCGATAAAAAAAACACAAACATATACACACAAAATTCAAAACTCGATAAAATCATCTTAGGTTCTCTATAGTCTACTTGGTTTTACTTCTTGTTCTTCTTCCTCCATTATATGTACTCTTCCCCAGTACACTTCAACTCTTTCTTCTAAATATAATTTTAAAGCGTCAAGTAGCGTTGAGGCTTCTAACGCTTGCCCCTTCCTTTTGATACTTTCTAGTGTATCTGACTGTAAAACCTTAAAAGATTCTTGACAAATTATTGGACCTTGATCTAACTCTTCAGTCACAAAATGAGCTGTACATCCAACTATCTTTGCTCCTCTTTCAAATGCTTGGACGTATGCATATGCCCCAGGGAATGCAGGTAAGAGTGATGGATGAATATTGATAATCCTATCTGGATATCTCCATACAAAGTTAGGACTTAATATACGCATATATCTTGCTAAGACTATGAGATCAATGTTGTACTGTTCATTTAATTGTAGGATCTTGTTTTCTGCTTCAACTTGATCTGGATTGCTCACAACATGGAATGGTATTTCAGCGTCGTCTACAATCGACTTGAGGTTGTTATCATTGCTTCCAATAATTACAAAAAAGTTAGCATTGATCTCCCCTTTCTTCTTGGCCTCTAAAATTTTTAGTAGACAGTGATCCTCCTTACTAACCAGAATCGCTACGTTTCTAGTCCTATTTGGTTCTTGGTAATGTACCTTAATTTCCATATGTAATTTCTCAGATAATTTCTTCAAGCCAGAGTCAAGGTCCTCCATATTCAGTTTTTGAAAAGATGCCTCAAGCTGCATTCCAAATAGGCCACGAATAACATTCTGATTAATTTTTTCAATATTTCCACCATTTCTGAATATAAAATTCGTGATATCTGCAACTACTCCTTTACGATCTTTTCCAATAACTGTAACTTTGATAAGTGTCCTTTCATAATCGTTAGTCATATCCACGATTCATGGCGACTGCTGAAATAAATCTTATACTCGACTAAAAGGTTAATCCTTATATAACTAAATTTCTAACTAAATAAAGTTGAATCATCATTCTAAGAAAACTTCTGCTGACTGTGGAGAAGTAGTAATTATTTCTGGAGCCTAAATGCTTTGTGTATGAATAATATCGCAGAGAGTAATTTTGTTAATGGATAACGATAGGAGCCCTCCATTATTATGAAGCAGCAACGACAAAGAGAACAAAAGACTTCAAAACCTAGGAAGAATTATGACTACAACAAACCAATAGGAAAGTGCATAGTTTGCTATTTTCTATCAGGTTGGCATTGCTATGAGTGTGACAACGATTTTTGCGCGCTGCATTTTCAGGATCATAAACAGAGGAATCTTTGTATAAAGGTGAGATAGTCCAATGTATATCGACATTCACTGGTTTGACGATTCTGGTAGAGAGTTATGTAAAAATTATAAAATATCATGGCTTGATCTGCAAAAAGAGATTTTAAAATTATTAAAGGAGAACGAAATATTACTTGACGAATCTATCTTTGAATCACCAAAATCTAATACCGCTATTATACAACCTTTGGCAGGCTCTATAAAAGTACGTGGTGATGGTTCGACAAGAACCGATTATCGTTCTATCGAGCTATTCAACACCTCCGATTTCAAACGTGCTTTCATCGCTATTGATAGAGTGACAGTCGGTGTGGCATATCCTCACTAGCCATTTTCTCCTCAGATAAATGAAGATGAAGAAGAAGAAATCGATAAAGTTTAGCTGAAAATATTTTGTGTCATATATCCGCTATGCTGTTAATGCTAACTAAGGGCTTTTCAATATACTACGAAAGTTATATAGATTCTTCTTTATCCTCATCTTCATTCTCATCTCTCTTATGCAGATTATGCAAACATTCTGAATATCGTCAGTTGTCTAAAATGCGGAATCAATGATACAAAAAAGAACAATTTTTCTACCAAATTACTCCTTCTTCTTTATCTTTTGAAAACGATTTGATGATGATCTTTTAGATGAATGGTCAAAACGATGTAAACTGATATAAGTTCAATTGTTCTGTTTGATGGATATCAGATCAAAGTCTAATTCTCCTGCAGGTGATGAACATTATAATGATGACAACATTAGTCATCGTAGTAATGATGGAAGCATAGACCATGGCAGTAGCAATAATAATAATAATAATAATAATAATAATAATCGTCCTCGTCAAAGTCGTCATTATCATCGTCATCTTGGTTCAAGGGATCGCATTACCCAGCACTTAGGCGCAAGAAGAATTGAATTTATTTCGACAGCTGTTATCTGCGTGATTTTTGCTATCAGTTTTGCTCATCTTGAATACTATTATATCAAAGATCCTGCATTACAAATGTCAAATGGAAAAGTACAGGTAATTGATCCTAATTTTGATCGAAGCAGAGAGACAGAACCAATAATCGGTAACATGTATCAGTACCATCTTTTTCCTATGCTTTTCATTTTTATCCTTATCAGTTTCGCTGCTTTATTTGATGACATGACGTTCAGGTTGTTTGGAAAGAGTAAAAGAAAACAAGCATTTTTTCTTGGCTTAGCAAATCTAATAACTGCAATTACTGTAGAGGATTTTGCATGGTTTGTGAATAGATGGTTGGTACCACTCAAAGACGATCCAAAAGGCGAACAATTAATGCAATTTTCTGATTGGACTTCTATGCATTTAGGAGCATTGAATGTTGGCGGTAATTTTGTTATACCTTATTGGTATCTTATTGCTATCGCTGGAGCTACAGTAGCATATTATGTAGCGTTTAGAAAACATGATAAGTATACTAATTAGACGGTACAGTTAATTGTGCGTAATTGAATTTAATAATAATAATCTTGTTTTTTATAGAAGATCATGAAGATATAATTTTATAATGATGATATTAGATAAATAATAGTCTTAAATTTCTTCTCTTTTTCTTATACCGTATATATCATCAGCGGGGCCTCTTTAACAGATCAAAATGAGAAATATTGATAAAATATTAATTTTCATCGTTTTTATTTCATTGATAAATTGATTTTCCAGAATTGACCTTAAAATTGGCTACTTCGGCAAAGCTTAGCTAATTAGCATTATCTTGTCGAATCTAAACAATAATAATAATAATTATTATAATAATAATACAACCATCACTGACTCGTATCATTATTACATTACTCTTTAAAGGTTCTGGATACCTAAGTATAGTATTTATTTTCATAGAATTTAGAAGGTATGATTTCAGGAAGGTCTTTTATATTTTCGAATAGGTATTTGTGGTTTTTTTATGATGTTATGAATTTGCTAATATGTTCGTCTTCTGCTTCTGGTATCTCATTCGTAGGCTTGGTTTTCTTTTTTGTAAATCTCTTGGATCTGATAGGATATTTTTTCTGAAAATATGGTTCTAAGATTCTGTGTTTCCTTTTTTCTTTTCCTAATTCTGTATTTGAGATTAGTAAGCAATAGAGTGCGGGGGGTGGGATTTGAACCCACGAATCCCTAAGGAACAGGGTTGTAGGAGCCTGTTTGTACCGTCCTGGCTCGTTCTAAGCTTCGCACTCCTTCTAACAGATATTTGGGAAGAGAGACCTGCGCCGTTGGCCAGGCTTGACAACCCCCGCACATGCATATTCATTTAGCATCAATAAATAGCCAAATTTATCTATTCTTAATTCTATATGGAATAAATATAATGCAAAAAAGTAATCCGAGACTTTTTGGAACTAATGGCGTCAGAGGAATATTTGGAAAAGAACTAACGCTACATCTGGTAGTTGATCTATCATATTCACTTGCGACATACTTTAAAAAAGGACCAATTATTATAGGATATGATGGAAGAAAATCAAGCCCCATCTTATCAAAAATAGTCAGTTCGGTGATCAATTCTGCAGGAATAGATATAGGTAATGCTGGATTAGTGCCTACTCCTTGTCTTCAATATGCTACAAAACGAGCTGGTTACAATGGCGGAATAATGATCACGGCTTCGCACAATCCACCTGAATACAATGGAATAAAGCCTACTGCTAATGATGGGGTAGAGATTTCTAGAGAAGATGAATTAAAAGTTGAAGAGATATATTACTCAAAAAGGTTTTCCAAAATTGATGGTTTTGGTACAGATTTTACCAACGAAACCATAATAG
>JBKPPX010000223.1:0-5118 GCA_046733815.1 Thermoproteota archaeon
ATTACTAACTGAATGTATACAAATTATGTGCATTAAGGGCGACATAATGGCGATTATAGAAGGTCGTGATAGAGCAAAATATATAAAACAAGGACCTTCAACGCGAAGAATTCTTGATGAAAATCTTTTAAATAATTATTCTGTCAAGCCCTATGTTACATATCTTCAACTGAGATATAAGATGAAAAAGAAGAACTTGTTCAAGAAGCCGGTGCCTATTATTTCAAAAGGCGAATAATCGTTATTTTTTACGCAGTAAATGACGTACCATATCTTTAACAGATTTGCTCATACATTCATGGAGGGCGATCACTTTGCATTGTATTGTGACGAAACATTAACGGTAGGTGTACTCGGATTAGTACTATTGTGAGTTTATATTTTACACTTATAAAGATCTACCAATTGTCATCTCTAAATGACTATAACTATTATAGGCTCGGGAAAGGTTGGTGCATCAGCTGCTTTAAACTGCGGTTTGAGGGAATTAGATAATGACTTACTACTATTAGATATTGTCCCTGGACTTCCCCAGGGTGAGGCTATGGATATTAACCATAACCTATCAGAAAGAGGCTTGGATTGTATAGCAAGAGGATCAAACAACTATGAAGACATGAGAAATTCCGAATTCATTGTATTGGTTGCTGGAGTTGGAAGAAAGCCCGGAATGACTAGAATGGACTTGCTGAAAACTAATGCAGGTATAGTTAAAGAAATTGCTTCAAAAATTGCCAATTATTCTAGTCAGGCTACGTTAATTGTTGTCACTAATCCCCTGGATCCAATGACTTACCTAGCATTAAAAAATACAGGAATAAACAGAAAGAAGGTTATGGGAATGGGAGGAATGTTAGATCTATCAAGGTTCAAAAGTTTTATTCAAGATGCTACACAAGTATCAAGAGATTCAATTCAAGCAATGGTGATAAGCGAACATGGTGAGAATATGCTACCTTTGACACGCTTCGCATCGATAGCTGGCATTCCGCTAAACGACTTCGTTCCAAAGGAAAAAACAACCGAAATCTTTGAAAATACAAAGAATGTCGCGGCAGAAGTCATTGCGCTTAAAGGTGCTACTGTATATGCACCAGGCAATGCTGTTGCAACAATGATAGAAGCAGTAGTTAAAAACAAAAGATCTGTTATTCCGGTGTCAGCCCTTCTGGAGGGCGAGTATGGCTACCAGGATGTTTGTATAGGAGTCCCCGCTATCGTTGGTAAGGAAGGTATACAAAAAATAATAGAACTCAGATTGAACAACTCTGAACAGAATATTTTTGATAAAGGCATCACTAGTATAAAGGAAGCTATTCAGGCTCTTTAGTTGTAAACATTTCGTCCTGATATCTTCGAATATCTCTTAGGAATGGAGTCAGAAAGGAAAGAATTCCTGATAAAATAGAAGCATCATCTGCATAATATGCCAGTTTTCGGTTCCACTATCTGTGTGTTTTATCTCTTAAACTTCACTGCAATGCTGGCGCGGAAAAAAATTTACTATTATTATCATTATTAGCAGCATGATCCTTATTCTCTATTATGGCTATATTTATTTGGCTTACCATTTACTATTCTATTGTAAAACTTCTACACTCCATGCTGGATGTATCTCATTCCATCCCCCAGCACCTTCATCTGTCACCCATGCTCCAACAACCCTAACTCTATCTCCTTTCTCTGGAATTTGAATTGAGCTAGAATCTTGGTCGTCTGGAATAACTTCTACTACGAGCAGTCCATTTGTCTTATCGTCGTTTTCTTCATTTAACAATTTTTTATACCCACTTTCAACATCTAAAAACAATTTGAGATCGTCATCGTGTGCAATGTCAGAATCCTCTACTATGCCAATTGCCTCTTCGCATGAAGATAGTACTTTCAATCTTTCTGGATCGTATACACCCTCAAGTACATCTCCTTCTCTGCATTGTTGTTTGCCTTCATCTACTTGACCTACTTCATCTTTATAGTTGGTGACAGATGCTTTATCTAAAGACTCATCAGTATTATCATCGTCAGCAGCATTAGCATATTCTTCTCCTTCGGAGCTGACTAACGTTAGTCTGGTAGAAATTTCATCTTTGTCGCTGGTTGCTACTGATAATTTATCTTCTAGGTTTTGATTGTTATCTGTTACACTAGACAATTTGGCTAGTGCTGGCTGACTGGTAGTCCAGACGCTAACTGCTGTTATTGTTGTAATTGATAACGCTGCTGCAATGATAATGGTAAAACGTATCAATATTGATTGTGTAGGCATTATAATAGACAAAAGAACACAACTGATAAGGAGTTTTATACTATGTTATATCAGCTTGCTATAGTATATTTGTAGTCGATAAACCAGAATAACATTTAATATATATCGTTAATATTGGCCTAAATTTTTATTAACATTGGACCTATCTAACACTTAAAGCGTTCAAAGATAATTTAATTTTTAGTGATGCCTTTGTATGTAAACAACACAGGGGTTCATTATTAATGTCTGCTGATAGTACTACAGTGATTGGTATTGTGTCACGCACATTAAACCAAATGAAACTGAAATGGCTAGAGAAAAAGGCATTTAATTGGCTTATAACGCACCAGCCTACCATGGATTAAAAGTCCATAGAAGTGAATACAAAAACCTATTTTATAGGAAATCTCTCTAGAAATCATAAATTATGAGTTATGGAGGCCTAGGAGAACAGACGCAGCAAACGTTGACATGTAACCCAAAAATGACAATTCGACTTAAGCAATGGAGCGAGTAGATTTAGAAATAAGGTAATAAATTCGCTTAGAAAAGTCTTGTCAGATTCGTCTAGTGTAATTCCTTATAATCCTCAATATCCACTGACTGTATATATTTGATGAGAATGACGTATCATGGTATAGAAGATTATTGTATTTGTCAAGATTCTTACTTATAGCTTCGACTACTGATGCAAATGCGAATTGCAGCAGTACTTTACCATCTTTTAGAAACGCGTTAACTTCTTCTTCAACCATCTTCTTGAACTTAAGATACCCTTCATCCCTGCTCTTGAATCGGTTTACAATAGCCTTTAATCTCGATACTTGTTATTGAGATTTTCTGACCCTTGTCTTTTGGGTTCACAAGAAATATCTTAGGAGTTCAGCAATTCCTGTATCTAGCTATTTCATTATTCAATCTATACAAATAATTCTTCGATCTTTCTATTTGCATATCCAAATCATGTATTTCATCTATACGCCATTTGCGCAATTTTTCAAACTGTGCTAGCCCAAGATTATTATCATCATCAATTAATTGTAAAAGCTTAATAACTTGCTGTCTGCCAACACCTTGTTTCTTAGATAATTCGTATAACTCTAGAAAATCTGCTATCCCCTCATCGCCTAACTCTGTATAAGCGGAATAGAGTTTATGCATTAGATTTAGCTTCAAATATTCCCTATACAATTTTGTTACCTCTGGCTCTCTAAGGTTAAGTTCAATAGCAATTTCTACAGGTTTTTTACCATCAGAAAATAGTTTGTAGGCTTTGGAAGATGTCTCTTCTTGTTGTTGGTGATGTTGATATTTTTGTCGTCTGGCTTCTTCTTCCTTGATAATAGCGTGTATGTCCCGTGGTGAAATGTGTTCTATTTCCGCGATTTCCGCATAAGATTTGTGCTGGTTGAAATATAGATCTATTACCCGCTTTTTTCTTTCTTCTGTTATCTGCATCTTATCTCTAATAGTATAGATAATCGATCCTTAAAAAGGGAACGCTGCTAATACCATTTGCTTTCATCTATGACATCACACTATTTCCTTATTACCGTCTACTTTCTTCTTTATAGTATCCTTCGTAAAATACCAAACTTTGAGCATCTTTAAGATCTTAGGTAACAATAGCATTCAAACTTAGTATGGAATAGAAGAACGCCTTTTCCTGTAGATAGTAGTGCAAGTGAAAAGAGGTAATACTGATGTTACAGATATCCGTGAATTCAGCTATGTCATATCAAATAAAATGTCGCTATGCGAATATTTCTTACTCTTCAAGAGCCAACCAAAGGGATGCTAAAGGAGTGCGAAAAAACTAATCCATACCTCTTTCCTAATTGGAAACACAAGTTTCCACAAATCCAGATTCTAACAATCCAACAACTTTTAGAAGGAAAGAGACTCAAAGTACCTGCAACAAGAAGTGCTAATCAAGAGTCACTGTTAACACAAAGAGTATCTATTACTAGTCAAGAACAAACTCTATTTACGCAGTTCAGGTAATTATTGCTCATGTGCCACCAGTTAACGGATATAGAAAGAGCTTTTAAGTTAATAGAACCATGGAAGATATTCTTTATAGAATAAAACATCTTCTTGTACTACCTTTCCTTACAAGAAAAAATATGCTGACAAATGAAAAATCATTAGTAGTGGTGCCCAGCTTAATCCTGACGCCATTAATAGCAATACTATTTCTTCCAGCGATGTACACGCACGCACAGTATGAAACTACGAGCAGCAACAATATAAGTACCAGCAATTCTTCTTTATCATCATTACTTCAACAATCTCGCATGGGCAATGACAGCTATGATAACAATAATAATGATGTTAATAACTGCGTCGAGGAATAATCTCTTCGGAACCTGGACAGCCTGAACAACTGAAAGTTCAGAGAACAATAATTTTACCACACAGGCAAGATGGAAAAGACAATACCGGTATTTTGACATTTACAGCAAGCGAGCCTGTAGAAGTATTATTGGGTCACAGGCTTAACATCGATAATAAGAAGATATTACCATATACAGATATGAAAAAATTTGGAGACCTATTCCTTGTAAATCCAATACATCAAAACGCTGGATATGTATTATCTGCACCATCTGTTATCATACCAGATTATAAAGAATCTTCACCTCCGTAATATTCAGCATCCATTCCATTTGTAGCTAGCTCAGTTGTATTCAGAACATTAGGTGAAGTAACGTTTATTGCAGTCTATGAAGTACATGCTCATGTAGGCCAACCTCAAGTGGTCAACAATATTGTTACGGCTAACAATTCAAACGGCACTAATATAAGAAAAGCATATTAGTATAGTAATCAAGCGGCTCTAGTTACTGCTGCATTAAGCAACCTCATGG
>JBKPPX010000224.1:0-1825 GCA_046733815.1 Thermoproteota archaeon
GGACTTGTTAGTACTGCTTGTATCTGCGTTACTGATAGCAGTGTATTACACAAGTTAGGGACACATTATTTCTGATATTATCAGCCATCAGAGATGAACATATAGCAGATCCAAGGATTCAATCGACTTGAAGATATATATAGCCACAGCTGCCATTATTATTTCTAATGTTGAACTTCTTTGAGGTTGTTTTTTATTATTCAGCATCATATGCTAATGATATAAAGTGTAAATTTTGTTATCTACTTCAGTAAAATCTGCTTTTTATATGTTAGCATAGCAGCTCACTGGATGTTTAATGTAAAGGATTTGTGTAGACTATAGGTAAACAAAGAATTTGAATGTAAAAAAATAATAGTAAACTTCGAACATCATTCTGTTGAAAAATGAGGGAAGAAACTTATCGAGTCCATTACTATGTGATAATGTATATTGCTGGGGTTTACTGCTATCAAAGTTGTCTTTTATCGTCTTTCATTTATTATGGCCGATATTGCAACTGTGAACTTTATATACTTTTTAAATGTAACACGCTAGAACAGATATTTACTTTATGATGGTGAACTGGTCTATTATCTTTCCACTGTTATCAGCATAAAACTTACCTGTTAGTGCTTTTCCGTTATTTGTTATATCGACATCCAGTATTCCAAATCCTATATAGTCTTTAACATAGTAGCTGTTTCCCTTTTTACTGTCTTTTTGATCTTTAAAAGGGTAAAGCTTAGCTCCTCCTGTTCCTACTGTAGCAAATATCTGTCCCCCTCCATTTGGATCTCTATAGGTTGTTTTATTTATACTAGTTTCTATTGGATGCTTTGGATTAACACTATTGAATTTGATAGGATATGTCCTCTGATAGTTGTGATTATGTCCTTGAAGTACAAGATCTACTCCATACTGTTCAAAGAGTGGATGATATGTACTTCTTAAGGAAGATATAGCAACATGAGTAGTTGGTAGAGTATACATTGGTCTATGGTAATACACTATTATCCAATCTATATTTGGATTTGATGCTGTCTTTGAAAGATCATTATTTACAAATTTATACTGTGCAGAATTTACAGTGAATGGTGTTTCTGTTGAAAGTGCAAGAAAGTGAATGTTTTTGTAGTTAAATGAGTAATATTGTTCTGTGAGTCCAAAAGAGTTCATATATCTATATAGCTGTCCAAGTGCCATATGATCATGATTTCCTATTGCAATTTTCATTCTGTCTTCTATAGGCTTCACTATCTTAAACCAGCAATCATCACTAGTAGTATTATATGAATAGTCTCCTAAGTCAAGTACTAATGCTGGGTTCTTACCAACTATGTTATTTACAGTGTTGTTAGTATTGGGAGTACATCCCCAATCTCCTACAGCTGCAAAGTTAAAATCTGAAACAGCGGGTACATTTTGAGCATTTGCTATTTGTGTTGATGGCGTCTGAATAAGACATCCAACTAACAACAAAAGGAGTGCCATTGCACAGAGAGCCATTACTCTCTTCATGAATGGTCGCTGTTTTGTTATGTTTATACTTTCTATATAGTTAAATTTCATTGGCTTTCATTAATGAGATAAAGAGCTTCTTTGAAATTATATTAATATTGATTAACGTAGTTACCTAATGACTATTACATTCATAACCTGGTGTAGCTTTAATGAATAAAAAGATATCAATAGGAATAATAGTAGTATTATTGTTTGCAGTATCAAAACCTATGAGTATTGGTTTCTTAGCCCCAATACCATCACCACAACATGAAGCATATGCATACACCAATAAGCAGAAATGCCAGGCGTGGCAATAGCAGGACTAGGGCTAGTATTATAC
>JBKPPX010000225.1:0-5763 GCA_046733815.1 Thermoproteota archaeon
ATGCATATGCTCAAAGAAGCTTTAGAAAAAGAGATTCATGGATAAATTTCGCTTGAATCTCTTCCGTCAAACTTATTTCTTTCTTGATGGTTCCAGTTATGTGTTGACAATAGTTCATAAACTACCAAGCCTATTCCAATCTTGACATTTTATTTAGCCTCAACTATATAATATAGAGAAGCATATGTCGATAATAACTGTAGAGAACGAGATCCAACGACAGTATTCATTTAGTTCTAAAGACACATGAAATATAAAGACAATATCTTAGGAGAGTTAAGGTATTTTAGACTTTCTGAACATAAAGAATTCCCAAAACCAAATCAGGGGATTCTTATTTAAATGCAAAATCAGTCAAATATCGTTTTTATTTAAGAGAATTCTATTATAAAGTCACATCAAGTTTTGGTTCGTGTGCCAACCGGTGCAATTTGAACATCCATTCAATTCTGAAGCCGGTGCGACTCCACATATTAACTTCTAGAAAAGATCCATATGTAATTATACTATAAAAATTAATGTTGATTGTTGTTACTTTATCTTGTTTGTTTTCCCTGAATATATCTGATAATAATATCATGGAGTTTGATGAGGTTATCAGAAAAAGAAAAATGGTAAGAGAATATGATCAAAACAAGCAAATCCCAGATAAAATAATAATGAAATTAATAAGAAATGCGCATCGAGCCCCTAGTGCAGGTCATACACAAGTTCAGGAATTTGTCATAGTAAAAGATCCTGCAATAAAGAAAAAGTTGAGAAAGGCGGCTGTAGGCCAAGAATACGTAGAAAAAGCTCCTGTCTTGATTGTGGTATGCTCAAATATTTCTCGTTCAATTAGTCGTTATGGTAATCGTGGTAAGCAGTTTTATAGTATAACCGATGGCGCTTTTGCTTCAATGCTTATTTTACTAACAGCTGTAAATGAGGGAATTGGTGCTTGTTTTGTAGGTGCATTTGAAGACAATAAAGTGTCTGCACTACTTGAACTGCCTGAGTTTGTTAGACCAATAGGAATTATTTGTATAGGTTATCCAGCTGAAGAACCTGAAAGAATTGAAAGAATTTCCCTCCGTGAGTTGGTTTACTATGATAAATACGGAAAGCAGTAATAATACAGCATATCATAGTATAGCTGCACTATGTGGTCAGGAATACCTGTACATAAGCTATACATATATTCCCAATATTGTTTCGTAATCATTTCTGATAAATGTTAATATTTTAATTTTTATATTTCAGATAAATGCATATATATCATTTGTTTTATGCATTGTATAAGTTTGGAAGAGTGGCGCTTTGAGCAGCACCATACGCACTTTATAACTCTCCGGGTCGTATAAAAGTCGATCCTAACAGCCTGGTATTGACTTTGTTATAAAACTAACTGTTATATATAAAATGGCGATAATGCTGTACGTATTGTCTTCTGGCAATCAGCACAAAAAGAGTTACCCAAGGTCTCATTTGACAGTTATAGTCAGGTCTATATACTCCACAATGATGATAATAATAAGCACTTCAAACAGCCAACCGTTCCTGCTAGTACAGGACTAGATTGAGGATCGAATTGTATGCAGTAAGTTACTATTAGTTGGTAAAGCAGTAGATAGTAACATCTATTCAGTACTACCTACGAATATCTCGCTCAGTGTTATTTGATTAAGTTCTTGGTCTTATCTTGGTTTTTACTATAATTTGTGTATGATTCAGTATGCCAAAAATGAAAGAAAAGGCATTAGTGGTTCTTGATAGGGACCAACAGTCATAAGATTAGCAGGCCAACCAATTTGAAAGCCACTTTCAAGCAACCAATTAATTACTTCATGGTTTCGAGCAGGTACAAAGAAACCAGGACCGAGAATTGTAGACGCATTAGCAATCAGTGTCTTCAAATCCTCATTTGACTTTGCAACTGCATGACCTAATATACCTATATCTGCTGCATAGCCTCTAATGACACCGTCTCGTTCTATCATAGTGGCGACGCCTTGGTCTTTCGCATGATGCAATTCCCATTTCCCTTGGAAAACCGTATACAGACTTGCAAAGCTCGTTGCACATATAAAGTACTGCTTTGTTCGAGTGGCACTATTTATGTTACCGCTAAGGAGAACGCTATTACAGGATTTGTCTTTATTTTTCATTGTTCAAATCTTACGTTTGGATGATCTAGAGGACCTTTTAATAACAATAATTAGAAAGTCTTGATTTGATTCTTTCAATGTAAAACTTAAGATAATCAATGGAAGTGATTTACGAACGTTTCTTATGCAGAAGGATTAGGCTAATTAGACTGTAAAGAAATGGTATCAATGGTAACAAGGGTATCAAACGGTATCCGAATGATTGTAAGTCTTTTATAGCTAACCACTGTATAGATTGAGACCAAAATATATGACTATTAATGAAAGAAAAAAAGGGTTATTGACCTTTACTATAATCAGGTAAAGACTACACGTGAGATTGCAAAGATAGAAAGGATGTCAATTCGTGATATCTCATCTATCCTAAAGGAGGAAGAATCAAGACAACAGAAGTATAAACATCATCAACAACAACGACAAGAGCTATCTGGAAAAGCCTATGAATTATTTTCTAAAGGCAAGAAGCCTGTAGAAGTAGCCATAGCACTAAACCTAAGAGAGCCAGAAGTGAACATAATGTGTAGAGAGTATTGGAAGCTTACACGACTAGAGGAATTGCACTCGGCTTATAAAGAGTTAGGAGATAATGGTCTACGATATTTTGTAAAATTATATAAATTAACAAAGAAAGAAGGTATGACTGTAGAGAAGGTTATTAATGCTCTTGCAATCGCTAATGAAGAACTGCCATATCTTGAAGAACGATGTGAATTGCTTAATGAAGAGATAAATACATTAGACTCTAAAAGACAAAAGTTAAACAATGATTTGAATATCTTAAATGATAGAATCACAAGCTCCAAGGAATTACTGGAATCCTATAGTATATCTTGTAATCGTAAAAAACAAGAGTCAGAAAGTCTCAATAATGAAATATCAAGGTTAGAAGCTCTTTTTAATTGGCTTAAGAGTAATGATGAAGGATGTCTTATAATCGAAAAGACTGTTGAAAAAGAAGTTAGAAGAGTTTTAGTAGATAAGAAGATGATATTGCAATTCGCTATTGCATCAGTAATCGAAGCACTAGGAAGTACCCCCAATAATTATAAAGATTTTCTAGTTTATAGTATGTCTTCATCAATATCAACATCAACAATACCAATACAACAATCAGTTGCATTGTATATTAGGGAATATAAGAACATGATATTAGAGATAGCTAACAGATTTTATGATAGTCTAATGAAACATTTCACAAATAAGTTTAAGGTTGTAGATGTTTTTAAGATGATGATGTCATTATCTTCATTACCATTTAACTTAGCAGGTCAATCTAACCAGAGAGATATCTATAAAATGGAAGAAGAGCCAGAAAGTTATCATGACGATGAGGAGGAGTATAATGATAAATGAGATATCGCTTATTGATAGATATATATCAAGAGTTTATTTGTCATATCTTACTTCTATCATCAGACATACGTGGTTATCTAAGAATAATAAAATGCTCAGTATAGAGTGAAAATATAATTATTTGCAAACCTCTCTAAAATAGCATCAATGCCTTAAAAAACTAATGGACTGACACGTATGGGTGAGTATGTGATGGATAGATATTAATCCTCATATAACCGGTTCGGTCATTGTTTTTTAATTGTTACTTTTCTACCAGCTAAATACACAGACTAATTCTTTCTTCTGCTATTTCAGCATTATCAGATATAACTTCAGTCTTATTACTTATGTTAGTCTTATCTCCAAATATTGTTGTTCATCTGAAGATGCTCAATAATATTAATATTTTATGAAAATAACATTACTAGTATTAGTTAAGATTAACATGAACGGGCTTTTATAAGCTCAAGAAGACTTGGTAGAAAGAAGTGACAGCAGTATCGCAAATAACCTTATTATTGATAGATTACATAAAAGCATCATATGGGAGCTGTATTTAGACCTAAGGACTTGCGAAGAGATTACAAGAAAGTCATAGAAAATGCAATAAAGGACCTCAGCCCAGATACTAAAGATAACGTCATCAAATTATTGGATTCTTGGGAAGGAATAAGATCAGAAGAAAAACTGAAGGAGATCCTAGGTCAGGATAAGGCTGCTGAAGATTTATTGAAGAATATTAAAGCAAAAGAAGAAGTCAATTTGACCAGTGAGGAGAGAAAAAGATTAAGTAATATGTTCAAGGAATCTTTAACTTTTGACTAACTCAATATCATGCTAACCACTAAATCATATGTTTATCATTCCTATATACACACACTCTTATACATAGTTGATTCTTCGTTAACATTTTGATGCTATAGAAGAACTGACTATCTTGTTTTCTTCTGGAAAGAGAAGTAATGGATTTCTGCTTTAGGCTTCTATCCATTTTAAAGTAATTTCTCTGTGTTCCTTTTGAAGGTATCATCTAACATTTTATAAGTAGTAAAGTAGTTACCGGCGGATAATAATCAGCTGGATCGAATGAAACTCTAAGGATATCACTAGTAGCGCTACACAATGGGATTCAATTCAAAAGTGATCTTTTGATTATATAAAATATAGTTGATTGATTTAGAAGTTGATTCCTGTTGTTCTCTTTTTCTTTGGACTAAACATCAACTGACTTTAACCGTCTCCATCAAAAATAAGATAATAAAGGATTCAGATATCATTTATTGGAGAAGAGAACCTGCACTTAGAATAGAATAGTATTTTGCTGAAATATTAAAAGATAAGTTCCCTAATTAAAATCAAACTTACAGAATTATACAACTATTTTATAGTTAGATACATTTTATATTATTTTAATAATCTATCTAACAAGGTTCAAACAACAATAACAACAATAAGAAATTCAAAACACTTGATTGGGCCGATATGTTCACAAGCGCATTCCAATTAGATTTTTTGGTCAAAACTCAATTTTTAGTTTTCTAAAAGATATCATTTCACTGACTAGTTCGAATCACAACAAGTTTATCCGTTCCCGACTCTGCTCCCCATACCTCGCCATGCCGCCCTAAAATTTGACGCACATTGGCCGCTGGGCTGGGTAAGGCAAACACCTCAAAGCTTTCATGGGTAGGGTCAAATCGCACTAAGGCATTAGCCCCAAAATCGCTCAACCAGACCTTATCCTTCTCATCCACATATACAGCATAGGGCAGTGGGTTGTCGCCAGGCAGTTGCCATTCCTGCCACCTATCCTTGGTTGGATCATAAACAGCCAACTTTCCTGCATTCCACTCGCTGATCCAGAGTTGTCCCTGAGAGTCGGACCAAATACGTCGAGCGCCTTGGTCTGGTGTCGGTGGCTCCAACACAGTGGCCGCTCCGGTTTCTAGATCAATGCGAGCAATATAGCTTCCGGCCAGCGACGCATAGTAAACGTCGCCATTAGGAGTTGTCGAAATGCCATATGGTCCAAGCCCGCGAGGGGCCTCAAAAACCTCCACCTGTCCTACAGCTGGGTCCAGGCGGCCATAAATCCCACTCTGCCCTGTAAACCAGAGGACACCTCTCTTGTCGAAGGCAGCTGTGTTCAGATTAGCATAATCACTACTATCTTCAGGTAATGGAAATATCCTGACCTCTTCCGTCTCCGGGTCAACATGTACAATGGCATTCAGGCCACCATCTGTAATCCAGGGGGAGCCATCTGGTCCAACAATAACGC
>JBKPPX010000226.1:0-1364 GCA_046733815.1 Thermoproteota archaeon
AAAATATGAGAGATGAACTAAAGCCAGCATTGCATATTTGTTGTAAAGGTTGTGATAATATTGGTAGTTGCGACATTGCTGATGCTCTTTGCACAGCAAATAACAAAGACAATAAAGCTAGTGCTAGAATTACTCGATAGAAAACTAGTCTGTTGTTGTCTCTATACATTGTATTCTATCAATTAGCATAACAAAATATTGAGATTTTCAGAACAAGAATTTGTAGTGGCTTTATAGTCTGTTATCATAGAAGTTTTTTATTCATTAGCTCCTAGCGGGTCCGATTATATGAAGCTGCGTCATCAAACTTCCATTAACATGTAATTGAATGTCTGATGATTAGAATGAATAAACATATGAATATGGCCTAATATGTTAATCAATTAATACACCTTCACAATAGAGCAACACTGATTTTCTTTTTTCTCTTGCCTGTATTAAGACCAATATATTATGGTGTCTCTTGTATTGTTCCTTTTTACCTTGTTTCTGAATTTATTCCATTTGCATCAACCTGGGAAGTACTGTCAGTCTGATTTTAGCATATATTACATCTTCTTTGAACTATATTATTATTTTATTTTATTTTTGTCATATTATTTGCAAGTGCATCAATAGTATATGTTACTGTAAATGGGTCTCCACTTGTTTTATGAAATACTAATGCACTGCCTGTAAATACAAAAGAACCAGTACTAATGGGAGTATTAGTAACACTAACCGGAGTATTGGAAAACATAGTCATAGTAGATATAGCAATATTGCTGCCATCAATCCATTTTCCATTATAAGGTTCGCCATGTTGAGCGTCTGGCATCACGGCTGGATTATATTTGTGTAATACCTCTATTTCTATGGGCTTGCTAGCAGTAAAAGTCGCAGTACCTGTCCAGATCTTTCCATCTTCTCTTAATGGAAGAGGAATAACTATTTGATGTGGTATAGTCTGATTGTTTGCCAATGCAGTCGGTGCTGGTATTGACATTGAAGTATTTTGTATTCTTACGATGGTATTTTGGTTTAAAAAAGGAGAAGTTTCTCCTTCTTTTTGCTGTGCATATGTTGGTGCTGTTGATGGAAGTAACATACTAATGAAAAAGCCTATAGAAAATAATGCAATAGCTATTGCATTAGTAGTAATAACAATTGCAACTTTTTTCATGGCGTTAAGCTAATGTGTCTGTATTATAAATGATTTTAGACTTTAAACGAGATGAGATGAAAACATTTTGACTCGTCAGATAGAAACTTTTTAATTCTTTGTAAGGTGAGTTAATCTATTACATTAACTACACATTATAAAATGGCTTACTTGAGTAGGCTTATCTTTCTATAGCGTTGATTTCTGTGACTTACTGTTATTT
>JBKPPX010000227.1:0-2204 GCA_046733815.1 Thermoproteota archaeon
CATCAATGCCTAGGCATAATGGAAAAAATAGAGATAGAAATAATTACTTTAAAAGAAATCAAGCATCTACTTTTTGAAGGAAAGATACTAAACGCAGCATCTATTGTTGCATTATATAGAGCATTACATTTTCACGAACAACAAATCGAGTGAGATTAAGATTTGAATGCTATTTCGGTACTCTGCTGAATAAAAAGAATTTAAGCTGGAAAACTTTTGAATAAGTCTTCTTAATATTTGTTTAATGAAACTATCTCTATCCTTATTTTTATACTATTTTTAGACTCTTTCAACATATCTTTTCTAACGATGAAACTTTTATAGATATATTACTCATGACAAGTTCTTTAACCAAGGCCTATTTACAACAAATAAAATTAGATTTTAGCTAAACAGGTACAATCATTTACCAGTTGTCAGTCATGTCATTTTTCTATGTGTTTTTATTTTAGAGAATATGATTACAAAATTTACGTTATATGAATCATAATTCTCTATTATAATATATATATGTGTCGGAGCGAACTTTAAAATTATGTTTTATTATTTTAAATACCGATGTCCTCAGAAAGGATCGTATCGTTTCTGCCCAGTGCTACTGAAGTATTATATCAACTAGGCGCTGGGGATCAACTAGTTGGTGTAACTCATGAATGCAAGTTTCCTGAAGCGGCCAAAAGAAAACCTAGAGTAATCAATCCTTCTTTTAATCCTTCTAAAATGAACAGTAAAGAAATTGATAATAAAATTGCAGAACTGATGCAATATGGCAGAGACATTTATGTAATAAATGATAGGATCTTAAAAGAAGCAAAACCTGATCTCATTGTTGCTCAAGGTGTTTGTGAAGTTTGCTCTCCATTTACTAAAGAGATTAAGAAGGCTATTTCCATACTAGATTATGAACCAGACATTCTGATCCTTGATACACATGATCTAGATGATATTTTAATAAGCATAATGAATGTGGCAGAACGAGTTGAAAAGATAAAAGAAGGTAGAAAATTAATAAATTCATTACAAAATCGCATTGATAGCATAAGAAGGAGACCCAAAGGAGATAAACCAAAGGTTCTTTGTGTTGAATGGATAAATCCACCCTTCACTGCAGGTCATTGGATACCCCAAATGATAGAAATGGCTGGAGGAATTAATGGATTGAGTTCATCTAGAAAACCATCATATCGTATAGATATAAATGAAATCATAAAGTTTGATCCAGATAAAATCATTCTAATGCCTTGTGGTTTTGATATTGACAGGACATTAATTGAATTCGAACAAGTTAAAACTAGTAATGAATGGAAATTCCTATTGTCTGATCAGAATATAGAAATCTATGCTGTAGATGCGGGACAATATTTTAGTAAACCTTCACCAAGAATAGTAACCGGGCTTGAAATCTTAGCAAAAATAATTCATCCAGATAAATTCATGGATAAATTAGTACCGAAAAATTCTTTTATTAGGATCCAATAAGCAAATAAAATGCGGATACAGTAACGATTATCTTTACATAAAGCACACATAACTCATACCTATCCATCTTTTTTAAAAACAAGGAGGTCTTTTCTTAATAGATAAATGGTAAATGATGAGTCTCTTTTAGCTATTATTATGAGTATCAAACGATCAGTTGTTTAAGCATCAAACAATAACATACAAATAGCCATGTCACAATATTAAACATACTATTTTAGCTGGATATTAGGTATGAATTAACTGTTACAGATTCAGATTTATATTAGAAACTCCAATTATCTAATATTATTTTCCTTCTTAATTACTTGAATGCTTCTGTTATATAATAGAGTAATCATTTTTCATATCTAAAGTGATTATCAAATTATATGATATATATTATCACATAATATATTAAAAGAATCTATCATTTGTCTGAAGTCAGATATCTAATTCTGTGGTAGTAGTTGATTAAAATCTAACAAACCCTTCAATTTTAACTACATGATTAAAATAAGGTACTTAGGTTCTGACATTAGGTAACAATGACTGTTTTGTAATGCTGATTCTATAATATTCTCTCCTTTTGAAATTCAGATATTGGCCGGTTAGAAGATAGAATATATAACTATTATAATGGTAGATTATTTGCATCCAACATTCTGTGATCTCCTCCTCTTTTGAATATATCTTTCTAACTTTCGTACTCAATATTCGGCTCATTAATGGTCATATGCTATTAC